>CAJFNE010000085.1:0-8124 GCA_904393855.1 uncultured Oscillibacter sp.
ATCGGCCCTCGTGTGAAATCGTGCTTATTTTCCATATTTACCTCCCATAAAAGCGCAAAAAAGCTGGACAAGACATCCGGGCGGCACCCGGCATCTTATCCAGCTTCGTGACTGCGGTCACAAGCCCTCCGATGAGCGTTAAACAATGTAGCACGTGGGACGGCGCTTGTCAAGGCCCACCCTGCTCAGAACTCCACACTGACCGCGTTCTTCACCACGCCGGTGTGGTCGCCCTCCCGAATCCAGGCGGCGATCTCCTCCAGAGCCTCCTCCCGGACGTAGTCGCCGCCGTGGCGGAACACCTCCGCCATCTCCCGGTCCAGCTCCGTGGCCTCGGCCCCCTTGGCCTCCACCTGGCGGATCACGGTCTTGGCCATGTGGCCCATCATCAGGCGGTAGATGCCCCCCAGCTTCTCCGGCGCGTAGCCGCCCCGGAGGTAGAAGATCCTTCCCCCGTCATCGCTGGCTCCGCCGTTGATCCGGGCCTCGGTCCACAGCTCCCCGTTGGCCTGGGGCGAAATGCCCACAATGGCCACCCCCCGGACCGTATAACGGTCCAGGGCCGCCTTCAGCCCCTTCACCTCGCCGGCGATCAGCCAGCCCATGTAGAAGATCTCACTGCCCCGGGGCAACTGCCTCTTGGCGGTCTTGGCGTCATAGGCCGGCAGGTCGGTTTTGGCCGCCAGCAGCTCCGCGTAGCGCCGGGTAAACCCGGTCTGGGATGTGTATACGATCGCTTTCATACTTCTTCCTCCCGTTCCTTTCGATTTTGGCGGCGACTCGCCCTCTCCGCCGCCTCCTCCTGCATGCCCTCCAGCATCAGCCGCAGGTTGCTTTTAAAAAGCATCCCCAGGAACTGCAGCAGATCGTCCCGGGTCTCCTTGTCCAGTTCCGCCAGGGCCCTGGCCATGGAGCCGGTGGACTTGAGGAAATCCCTGCGCAGGTCCGTCAGCGTCACCGCCCCGGAGGCCCCCAGCACAGCGAACAGCCCGTCCACGAACCGCTCCCGCCGCTCCACCGGCATCTCCCGCACCCACTGCCGCAGCTCCTGGTCGCACAAGTGGGCCTGCCGGGTCACCTGGCGCAGCGTCACAAACCGGGGCCCCAGCACCTGCCAGGAGAACCCGTCGTGCTGCAGCAGGCCCAGCTGGTCGCTGTCCACTACGGTGTAGTCCTCCTCATGCTCCAGCAGCATCCCCACCACGGAGGACTTGGGCACGATGGAGTGAATCCGGTCCGCGATCCGCCGGTGCTGAGGCAGGTCCAGCAGGTCTGTGTGGAAGCCGGGGCCGTCGTTGGACCAGACATCCAGAATCCGCCGCTGGATAGCCGCCGGGCAAAAGACGCCCGCATACACCGCCAGGTTGCCGCCCTTGGAGTGGCCCCCCAGCCGCAGCTTCCGCCGGGGAAACTGCCGGGCGATCTCCTCCACATAGCTTAGCGCCTTCTTCTGGGCCGGGATCTCCGGCATGCAGGCCATGGCGAAATCCTCCCGCCAACCGGCCAAGGTGTCGTCCGTCCCCCGGAAAGACAGATACAGCGCGCCGTCCCCAGTCTCCACGGTCATGGCGGCGAACTGCTCCCCCCGCCCCACGTCCAGCCGGTCCGCAAAGCCGTGGAGCAGCATCCCCCCGAACCGCCGGGACGCCGCCATCCTCTCCAGCAGGTCCGGCACCGCGTCTGGAACAAAGACCCCCATGTGGATCTTCTCCCCCTCGGGGAAGCGGGCGAAGAACGATTCCGCCGCCCGCCGCAGCTCCACGCCCTTTCCGCCGCCGGGGGGCGGCACAATGTCCTGAAAATCCACAAAGGCCAGCTCCGCCAGGATCAGATTGTCCACCTCGTTAAAGGGGTCCTGCTCCAGGGTCAGGTCCCCCCGCCAGTCCAGGTAGTCCAAGAGATTCGCCATGGGATTCCTCCTTTTCGTCTCCCTCCCAGTATATCCAGAATCTCCCCGCTTCACAAGCCCCGGCACGGTAAAATTTCCGGGAGGGCCTGGTCTATCTCCGCCGCCGGTCTCATAGGATGTTCCATCACGACCGAGAGGTGGGCAATATGACAACACCAAGCCAGAACGAAGTGCTGCTGGAGGGCATCCCCCTGGACACGCCGGCGCCGTCCCATGAGAATCACGGCACCCGGTTTTACCGCTTTCTCCTCCAGGTCCCCCGGCTCTCCGGCACGCCGGACACCCTGCCGGTCCTGCTGCCGGAGTCCCTGACGGATCGGGTCCTGCCCGGTGCGCCCCTGCGGATTCAGGGGCAGATGCGCTCTTTCAATAACCGCTCCGGTGTGGGCAGCCGCCTGGTGCTGACGGTCTATGGACAGGTTCTCACGCCGGGGCTGGGGGAACCCTGCAACCACATCATCCTGGCCGGGTCCCTGTGCAAGGCCCCCATCTTTCGCCGTACGCCCCTGGGCCGCAGCATCTGTGATTTGATGCTGGCGGTCCCCCGCCGGTACGGCCGGGCGGATTACCTCCCCGTCATCGCCTGGGGGCAGCTGGCCGTGCAGGTCAGCGCCCTGCCGGTGGGGACCTTCGTGGCCCTGGAGGGCCGGGTCCAGAGCCGGACCTATCACAAGGTCACAGCCGGTGGCACGGAGGAGCGGGTGGCCTACGAGGTCTCCATGATGCACCTGCTGGAGGGAGCCTGAGGGCTCCCTCTGTTTTCTGGTGGGAAGCGTCCCGCCTGTAACCATTTTGATAACTTTTGTGACAAAAATGCAGTGATTCCCCCCTCCCCTCCCTGCTATCATAGAAGCATTGAGAGGAGGAATCCCCATGAAATGGACACGCTGTGTCATCCCCCTGCTGGTCGTCTGCCTGTTGACCGCCGCCTGCGGCGCTCAGCAGCCCCAGGAACCCCAGCCGGGGCAGTTCGTCTTTACCCGGGAGAATTTCCCCCGACTGGACGGCTCCACCTCCACGGTCCCCCTGGGACAGGCCATCGCCAGCGTGCTGCTGGGGGAGAGCCGGGAGGATGTCAGCGACCTGGTCCAGTTCTCCAAAACCACCCAGTCCTACCGGAACCTCATGAACGGCAGCGCGGATCTGCTGATCGCCGCCGAGCCGGCGGAGACCATCTGGGAGGAAAAGGAGGCCCAGGGCTTTGATTGGGAGATGGCTCCCTTCGCCGTGGACGGCCTGGTGTTCCTGGTCAATGCGGACAACCCGGTGGACAGCCTCACCACGGAGCAGATCCAGAAGATCTACACCGGCGAGATCACCAACTGGTCCCAGGTGGGGGGCGAGGACCGGGAGATCGTCCCGTTCCAGCGCAACGCCACAGCCGGCAGCCAGACCGCCATGATCCAGCAGGTCATGGGGGAGCTGCCTCTGATGGACGCCCCGGCGGAATATGTCCGGGGGGAGATGGGAGACCTCATCGAGGCGGTGGCCGCCTACGACAACTCCCCCGCCGCCATCGGCTACACGGTTTACTACTACGCCGAGGACATGGAGATGGCGGATGGATTGAAGCTCCTGTCCGTGGACGGGGTGTCCCCCAGTGATGAGACCATCCGCAGCGGGGAGTACCCGTTCCTGAACAACTACTACGTCCTCACCGCCGCGGGGCTGGCGGAGGATGATCCTGCGAAAGTCCTCTACGACTGGATTCTCAGCGAGGAGGGCCAAAGGCTGGTGGCCCACGAGGGCTATGTCTCCGTGCTGGACGTGGGAACGGAGGCATCGTCATGAGGCGGCTCCTGCTCTCCCTGGCCCTGCTGGGGCTGCTGGCCGGCTGCGGCGGCGCGCCGGAGGCGGTCTCCCCCGTCTACACGGACTGGTCCCACCTGGAGCCCTATGAGCCCCCGGAGGCGGTGTATACCCGGTTCTCCCCCTACTCCGGGGACACCCTGACACCCCGGGAGGACTACGGGCCCCTGCTGCCCTATGTGGGGGCCTACCCCGAAACAGACAGCTACATGGGCTCCCTGCCCCTGCTGGGCCTGGTCACCGCCGGCGGGGCCGTTGTGACGGACCCGGTGTACGCCCAGATTCAAATGGTGGGGGACTTCTGGGGCTCCGTGCCGGAGTACGACCCATTTCTGCTCTTGTATCGGGGAGAGCTCATCGGCCATGAGACCTCGGAGTGGGGCACCTACCCGGTGGTGGACTTCTCCCTGACGGTGGCGGCCCCGGACGGCAGCTGGGTCCGGGAGATGGGGACCCAGTATATCAACCCCCAGTCCCTGAGAGACGGCCGTCTGGCTCTCACGGGCCGGGACGGCTCCGCCCTGATCCTGAATGGCGACGGCACAGACGGCACCTACTTCCCCGCCTCCGCCCTGGAGCCCTTCCTGGGGGATGGCTTCCAGTGGTCCTGGGAGGGCGGCCCGGACCTGAGCTGGGACGGCCGATACGGCCATGTCTGGCGCTACGACGAGAACGACCCGGAGGGTGACGGCATCGTCTGCTGGCTGGACGCGGACACCGGCACGGTGACGGCAGAGCGTCCGGCGGACTACACACCCACGGAGTACGCCTATGAGGAGGATCCGACGTTCCCCGGCTACAGTCGCTCCTCTGCGCTGGCGGATCCCATCACCGGCGCGGCCTACCATTACGCCCGCCGAGAGGACGACAGCGGCTCCGACCTACTGGACGAAGCCGGGAACGTGGTACTGGCAGACTGTGAGATGCCCTACATCACCCTGGGGATCGGCGACTCCCCCTGGGTCTGGGGAGACCGCATCGCCTATGGGGAGGACGGCTTCTTCTGCTACCGCGATCTGGAGGGAAATCTGGTCTTCCGCTATCCCGTGGAGACCAACAGCGACTAGGAAAATTCCCATAGAAAAGAACCGGAGAGGCAAGTCCTCTCCGGTTCTTCGTTTACTTCATCAGTTCATACATGACGGCCTTGATGGTGTGCATCCGGTTCTCCGCCTCGTCAAAGACGATGGACTGCTCACTCTCAAACACCTCGTCTGTGACCTCCATGGCGTCCCGGCCGAACTTCTCACCCATCTCACGACCCACCTGGGTCTTGTGGTCGTGATAGGCGGGCAGGCAGTGCATAAACCGGCACTGGGGACCGGCGTTGTCCATGAGGGCACGCGTCACCTGATAGGGGGCCAGGGCGTCGATCCGCTCCTGCCAGACCTCCACCGGCTCGCCCATGGAGACCCAGACGTCCGTGTAGAGCACGTCGGCGTTCTTCGTGGCCGCCATGGGGTCCTCGATGAACTCCAGCACCGCGCCGGTCTTGGCGGCGATGGCCTGGCAGGTGTCGATGAGCTGCTGGTCCGGCATGTACGCTTTGGGGGCGCAGGCCACAAAGTGCATCCCCATCTTGGCGCAGCCCACCATGAGGCTGTTGCCCATGTTATACCGGGCATCCCCCAAATACACCAGCTTGATGCCCCGGAGCTTCCCGAAGTGCTCCTGGATGGTCAGGAAGTCCGCCAGGATCTGGGTAGGGTGGAACTCGTTGGTGAGGCCGTTGAACACCGGCACCCCGGCGTACCGGGCCAGCTCCTCCACGATGGTCTGGCCGTAGCCCCGGTACTCGATGCCGTCAAACATCCGGCCCAGCACCCGGGCGGTGTCGGCGATGGACTCCTTCACGCCGATCTGGCTGCCGGTGGGGCCCAGGTATGTGGAGCCCATCCCCAGGTCCTGAGCCGCCACCTCAAAGGCGCAGCGGGTCCGGGTGGAGGTCTTTTCAAAGATCAGCGCCACGTTCTTCCCCTCCAGATAGCGGTGGGGAATCCCGGCCTTCTTCTTGGCCTTCAGATCCGCGGCGGTATCCAGAAACTGCTGGATCTCCGCAGGGGTGAAGTCCAGGAGTTTTAAGAAGTGTTTGTTCATAGTGGCTTCCTTTCTATCGAATGTCTTTTGAGACAGGAAATCTTCCTTTAAATGGGAGTGAGCAGATAGGAGATAGGAGTTTCGGAATTCCGCCGCAGGCGGAATATTCTTGATTGGTCCGGCTGTGCCGGACTCCAAAACTCTTATCTCCTCACTCCTAACTCCTCATTCCTCAGTTTCCCAAGGTCTCCTTCATGATCGCCAGCCCCTGGTCCATCTCCTCCTTGGAGATGACGAGAGGCGGCAGCAGGCGCATGCCGGGGCCGGCGGTGAGCACCAGGAGGCCGTTGGCAATCAGCTGGGAGGCGATCTCCTTGTTGGTGAAGCCGTCCTTCACCTCGATGCCGATCATGAGGCCCATCCCCCGGGTGGCGCCGAAGCAGGGCAGGCCCAGCGCCTCGATCTGGTTGCAAAGATACGTTCCCTTGGCCTGGACATCCTCCAGGAAGGCGTCGGTGAGGGTCTCCTGCACCACCAAGCCCGCGGCGGCGCAGACGGGATTGGCGCCGAAAGTGGTGGCGTGGGTGCCGGGGCCCAGCACGTCCCGGCACTTCTCTGAAGCCAGGATGCCGCTCATGGGCAATCCCCCGGCGATGCCCTTGGCAAAGGAGATCACGTCCGGCCGCACGCCGTACTGCTGGAAGGCGAAGAGGCTGCCCGTCCGGCCCACGCCGGTCTGGACCTCGTCCACCAGCAGCAGCCAGTCCTTCTCCGCGCAGAGCTTTGCCACCGCCTGTACATAGTCCCGGTCCAGGGGCAGCACGCCTCCCTCACCCTGGACCAGCTCCATCATGACCGCGCACACGTCGTCCCCCGCCGCGGCCTCCAGGGACTTGAGGTCATTGGCGTCGGCGTACCGGAAGCCCTCGGTGAAGGGGAAGAAGTAGTTGTGGAACACCTCCTGGCCGGTGGCCATCAGGGTGGTGATGGTGCGGCCGTGGAAGGAGTTGTTCAGCGTGACGATGGTGGCGCGGCCCTTGCCGTACTTGTCGAAGCTGTACTTCCGGGCCAGCTTGATCATGCCCTCGTTGGCCTCGCCGCCGCCGTTGGCGAAGAAAGCGCAGCTCATGCCCGTGCGCCGGCAGAGCAGCTCCGCCAGCCGGGCCGCCGGCTCCGTGTAGAAGAGGTTGGACACATGCCCCAGCTTCTTGGCTTGGGCGGAGATGGCGTCCACCCAGGGCTGGCAGCCGTAGCCCAGGTCCGTGACGCCGATGCCGCTGGTGAAGTCGATGTAGGCGTTGCCCTCCGGGTCGTAGAGGGTGGCACCCTCCCCGTGGTCGATGGCCACCGGGAAGCGGCCGTAGGTATGCATGATGTACTGGTCCGTCAGGGCCATGATCTCCTGGCTTGTCATAACGTTCAGTCCTCCTTTTTCAGCATGGTGCCGATGCCCTCGTCACTGAGGAGCTCGATGAGAATGGAATGGGGGATCCGGCCGTCCAGAATGTGGACCCGCTCCACCCCGCCGGAAATGGCGTCCACGCAGCACTCCAGCTTGGGGATCATACCGCCGGAGATGACCCCGGATGCCACCAGCTCCGGCACCTCATAGGTGCGGACCACGTGGATCAGCGTCTCCTCGTCCTGGGGGTCCCGCAGCAGGCCCCGCACGTCCGTCAGCAGGATCAGCTTCTCCGCGTGGAGAGCCTCCGCCAGCTTGGCTGCCGCCGTATCCGCGTTGATGTTGTAGGCGGTGTCCGTGTCCACACCCTGAGCCACGGTGGAGACCACCGGGATATAGCCGTCCGTCAGGGCGTTTTCCACCGGCTCCGGGTTCACCTGGGTGATCCGGCCCACCAGGCCGTACTTCTCGTCCAGCCGCTCCGCCTGGAACAGCTCTCCGTCCATGCCGCACAGGCCGATGGCCTGGCCCCCCAGCCGGTTCAGCTGGGCCACCAGGTTCTTGTTCACCTTGCCGCAGAGGACAGACTGGACAATATCCATGGTGGTCTCGTCGGTATAGCGCAGGCCATCCACGAAGTAGGTCTCATGACCGATCTTTTCCAGCATCTCGCTGATCTCCGGCCCGCCGCCGTGGACCACCACCACCCGGATTCCCACCAGGGACAGCAGGATAATGTCGCACATGACGGCCCGCCGGAGCTCCGGGGAGATCATGGCGTTGCCGCCGTATTTGACCACAATGGTCTTGCCGGTGAATTTTTGAATGTAAGGCAGGGCCTCCACCAGGGTTTTCGCCTGTTGTGCATGGGATGACATGGGTATCACTCTTTTCTTCCTTCAGGATTTTTTGGGGGGAGGGCCGTCCGAATGGGCGGGGATGCCGGGTTGCCGGCGGCAATGCGCCC
>CAJFNE010000085.1:8175-9373 GCA_904393855.1 uncultured Oscillibacter sp.
CGGAGACAAACGGGCCGCACCCGCAAGGGGTACGCCGCATCCGTAAGCGGCAAAGCCGCCAACGGCTGCGCAGCGCCCGGTCCAAAAGAAAAGAACGCCGGGCGCAGAACCTGCGCTAAAGCGCCGGTTTGCTTATATACGAGAGATTTCTGAATGTGTGCTGACTAAAACAGGGAAGTCTTCTACTGGCTCGCGCCGGACTTGGGCATTCGCTCCGCTCTGCCCCCGCGTGCGCCGGTCTGGCGCAGGCCTCGGGGTGGTTGACGAAAGGTCTATCCTCCTAGCCCCGCTTGCTCGCTACCCTGGCAATAGATGGGGGCTGGAAACGGGCGGATGTGGACATCCGCCCCTACAAGGTGGTAGATGGGGCGTCCGTTCACCGGATTTCCGGCGACATTCTGTAGGGGCCGACGTCCTCGTCGGCCCGCGTTTACCGCCAGGGCAACACCAGCGGGAAGCCCAGCAAACTGCCGGACCAGCGCCAGCGGAAAGAGGGGGGAAAAGGTATCCGGGCCCTCCCCGGGCCCAAGGATTCCCCAAGAGTATCGCGTTTTATCAGCACGTCTACGCGGAACGGCCAACCATCCCCCGCCGGCGGTCGGAGGTACGCGCTCTGCGCGGACCGACCCGCCGTAGCGTTCTTTTCTTTTGGACCGGGCGCTGCGCAGCCGTTGGCGGCTTTGCCGCTTACGGATGCGGCGTACCCCATGCGGGTGCGGCCCGTTTGTCTCCGGCCTAAGTGCCGCCGCTCATGCGGCGGTTGGCCTACGACACGCGCCTG
The DNA here is from genome assembly GCA_904393855.1 of uncultured Oscillibacter sp. GTDB lineage: Bacteria > Bacillota > Clostridia > Oscillospirales > Oscillospiraceae > Oscillibacter. The sequence continues at coordinate 8,957 of CAJFNE010000085.1, forward strand.
CGGGCGCAGTTCTTTTCGGCAAGATCGAAAAGAAAATGGGGGGCGCATTGCTTCGGCCAACGCCGATTTCCCGCGCCCAAACGGGTGCATTGCCACGGGCAACCCGGCATCCCCGTCCGATCCGGACGGCCTCATACTTAGGTCCGATAATCCCCATTAATCTTGATGTAATCATACGTAATATCGCACCCCCAGCAGGTGCAGCTTCCATCTCCCTCGCCCATGGTAATGGCAATGGTCACATCATGCTCCGTCAGGATTTTCTTGGCCAGTTCCTCGTCGAAGTCCAGTCCCCGGCCCTGGGCGCACACCTGTACGGTGCCGGCCGCGCTGGCGAAAGACACGTCCACTTTCTCCGGGTCAAACTCCGCGCCGGAGTAGCCCATGGCGCAGAGGACACGCCCCCAGTTGGCGTCA
>CAJFNE010000086.1 GCA_904393855.1 uncultured Oscillibacter sp.
GCGAGCCGCCGCGGCAGCGGCGTGCAAGCGTTTTGCGGAGCAAAACCTTGCCATCGGACGAATTCACTTCGGCCGATGAAAATGGGAATTGGGGCCCCCGCACGATGCGGAGCATCGGGTGGGGCCGCTGAACATAGAAAGAAGCCCCGCGCGGCGCGGAGCATCCGGTGGGACGATTACATCCAGAGGAGACTATGAGACAGAAATCGCTTGGGACAAAAATTTTGATGGCGGCGATCACCCTGGCCCTGCTGGCCTACTTCGGTGTGCAGGCGGCGCGGTACTTCACGGACCCTTTCTCCACCACCCTGGCCTACCACTACGCGGTGGAGGAGAGCATCAGCGTGTCCGGCTACGTGGTGCGGGACGAGCAGGTGCTCTCCAACGAGAGCTCGGGCCTGCTGCAGCTGCTGCGGGAGGAGGGCGAGCGGGTCAGCGCCGGGGGCACGGTGGCGGCGGTGTTCGCGGACCAGGCCTCGTTGGACCTGCAGACGGAGATCGAGAGCCTCACCAGCCGGATCGAACAGCTTCAGTACGCCCAGGAGGCGGAGCTGGGGGTGGAGATCACCCAGCGGCTGGACAACCAGATCCACCAGAGCATTCTGAGCTACCGGGCGGCGCTGGAGGCGGGCCGCTTCCAGGACGCGGAGGAGCAGGGGAGCACCCTGCGCAGCCAGGTGCTCAAGCGGGACTACTCCGTCTCCGGCGGCGAGGACCTGACGGCCCAGCTCCAGGAGCTGCAGAGCCAGCGGCAGACCCTGCAGTCCCAGGCGGCGGGGTCCGTCCGGCGGATCACCGCGCCGGCGGCGGGCCTGTACTCCGCCGTGGTGGACGGCTATGAGACGGTCCTGACGCCGGAGAGTTTGGCGGACCTGACCCCCTCCGCCCTGGAGAGCGTGACGGCGGATGAGAGCGTGCAGTCCAACGTGGGCAAGCTGGTGCTGGGCGAGACATGGTACTACGCGGCGGTGCTGACCGCGGAGGAGGCGGAGGAGCTGGAGAAAGCCGCCGACGCCGGGGAGCTGTACCTGCGGTTCGCCCAGGGGGTGGACACGGACCTGCCGGTGACGCTGGAGAGCATCGGCCCGGAGGAGAACGGCCAGGCGGTGGCGATCCTGAGCGGGGAGCTGTATCTCTCCCAGCTGACGCTGCTGCGAGAGCAGAGCGCCCAGATCATCTTCAGCAGCGTGGAGGGCATCCGGGTCCCCCGGGAGGCGGTGCGCCTGGTGACGGAGACCACGGAGAACGAGGACGGCACCGTCACCGAGACCACGGTGACCGGCGTCTACTGCGTCTCCGGTCGGGAGGCGGAGTTCAAGCCGGTGGAGGTCCTCTACAGCAACGAGAACTTCGCCCTGGTGGAGGCGGACATCGCCTCCAACCAGGAGCTGCTGCGGCTGCGCCCCGGGGACGAGGTGATTATCAACGCCCGGGACCTCTATGACGGAAAAGTAATCGGATAGCCGAGAGATCAGATGGAAACGAGGGTGGAAGCTATGTCAATCGCGGAAAACATCGCCCAGGTGCGGGCCCATATGGCGGAGGCCGCCCGGGAGGCGGGCCGGGACCCCAAGGAGATCCTCCTGGTGGGCGCCAGCAAGATGAACGACGCCGCCGCCTGCCGGGAGGCCGTCGCCGCCGGCATCGACGCCCTGGGGGAAAACCGGGTCCAGGAGATGGTGCAGAAGCTCTCGGAGCACGCCTATGACGGCGCGCCGCTGCACTTCATCGGCCATCTCCAGCGGAACAAGGTCAATAAGGTGGTGGGCCAGGCGGCCCTGATCCAGTCCGTGGGCTCCGTGGAGCTGCTGGCGGAGATCGAGAAAGCGGCCGCCGCCCGGGGCCTGACCCAGGACATCCTGCTGGAGGTCAACGTGGGCCGGGAGGCGGCCAAGAGCGGCTTTGCCCCGGAGGATACCTTCGCGGCGGCGGAGGCGGCCCTGGGAAAACCCCATGTGCGGGTGCGGGGACTCATGACGATCCCCCCGGCGGACGCGGATCGGGATACCAATATGCGGTATTTTGAGAAAGTTCGGACACTTTATGTTGACATCAATGCAAAATTGTTCCATAATGGGTTAGAGTATCTCTCCATGGGTATGAGCGGGGACTACGCCGACGCCATCCGATGCGGCGCCACCATGGTCCGGGTGGGCACTGCGATCTTCGGCGCGCGCCACTACCTGTGAGATCGGCAGATAAGGAGATTTTGCCATGAGCTTCATTGACGAGCTGAAAAAGCTGACCCACCCCTACGAGGATGAGGACGAGGAATTCGACGATTTTGAGGAGATGCCCCGGAAGGACACCTTCGAGGATCGCCGGGTCAAGGCCGACGAGCGCCGCAACAAGGTGGTGAACATCCACGCCACCACCCAGCTGAAGGTGATCCTGGTGAAGCCGGAGCGGTTCGAGAACGCCTCGGAGATCGCCGACCAGCTGAAGGACAAGCGCACCGTGGTGCTGAACCTGGAGTCCACCAACAAGGATGTGGCCCGCCGGCTGATCGACTTCCTCTCGGGCGTGGCCTACGCCGGCGAGGGCAAGATCAAGAAGGTGGCCGCCAACACCTACATCATCACCCCCTACCATGTGGACATCGAGGGGGATCTGATCGACGAGCTGGAGAACAACGGCCTGTATTTTTAACCGGAAAATCTACGAATCGGACTGCCCGCGGCCTCCGGCCGCCGGCTGAACAGGGAGGAAGAACACGCCATGCTGACACCCCAGGAGGTTTCCACCCACGCCTTCCCCAAGGCGATGATGGGCGGCTACAATATGGCCGCGGTCGACGAGTTTCTGGACGAGCTGACCGACGACTATACGGCGCTGTATAAGGAGAACGCCACGCTGAAGGCCAAGCTGAAGGTGCTGGTGGAGAAGGTGGAGGAGTACCGGGCCACGGAGGACTCCATGCGGGCCACGCTGCTGACCGCCCAGAAGATGGCGGACTCCATCGTCCACGAGGCGGAGGCCAAGCGGGACGAGATGCTGCGGGACGCGCAGACCGGCGCCCAGACGCAGATTGCCCAGTACCAGCGGGAGCTGGATCAGGCCCAGGACCGCCTGCGCCAGGGCCAGCAGGAGCTGGCGCGGTTCATCAACGCCAGCCGGGAGCTGTGCGAGCGGGAGCTGAAGTTCCTGGAGCAGCTGCCCCAGGCGGAGACCGCCGTCCCGGCGGCGCCGGAGGCCTCTCCGGTGGAGGAGATCGAGGAGCGTGTGATGGCGGCATTCTCCAGCCAGGATGCGGAGAAGCCGGAGCCGGCGGAGGAGCCTGCCCCGGAGGAGCCGGAGACCCCCGCCGTGGACGACTACCCCGAGGGGGACCCCTTTGCCCGGGACGATCTGGACGCCACCCGCCGCATCAACCTGGACGACCTGAAATTCGGCCGCAACTACAGCGGCGAGAACTGACATCACGAGGAAAGCGGCTCATGCGAGCCGCTTTTTTCAAAGGAGGCTTTCCCATGCAGTCCCCCATTGTGGCGTTTCTCTACGACTTTGACAAGACCCTCTCCACCACGGACATGCAGGACTACGCCTTCATCCCCTCCCTGGGGATGACGCCGGCGGAGTTCTGGGCGGTGGCCAACGACTTCGGCCGCCGCTGCCGGATGGACGGCATCCTGGCCTACATGTACACGATGCTCCGGGAGTCGGAGCGCCGGAACATGCCCTTCACCCGGGCGGACCTGGTGGAGAAGGGGCGGGACATCGTCCTCTTCCCCGGCGTGGAGGACTGGTTCCGCCGGATCGGGGCCTTCGGCCGGGAGCAGGGGGTCCAGGTGGAGCACTACATCATTTCCTCCGGCCTGCGGGAGATCATCGAGGGCTCCTCCATCAGCGGGGAATTCCGGGAGATCTACGCCAGCGAGTTCTACTATGACGAGACGGGCCGGCCGGCCTGGCCCAAGCTGGCGGTGAACTTCACCAACAAGACCCAGTTCGTCTACCGGATCAACAAGGGCGTGCTGGACGTGTCCGACGACAAGACCTTGAACGACTCCATGCCCGACGACAGCAAGCGGGTCCCCTTCCACAACATGGTCTACGTGGGGGACGGCCTCTCCGACGTGCCCTGCATGAAGATGATGCGGGCCTACGGCGGCCAGGCCATCGCCGTGTACCAGGAGAGCAACCGCCAGGGGGTGGAGGACCTGCTGGCCAAGGGCCGGGTGGACTTCATCTTCCCGGCGGATTACAGCGAGGGCACCGCCCTGGACGCCACGGTGAAGGACATCATCCGGAAGATCGCCATCTCCGACCGGCTGGGGGAGGAGAACCAGCAGCAGCTGCGGAGCATCGGCGGGGACGTGCTGCCCAACCAGGTGGGGCTATTTTAAATCCACCAAGAGGCCATGGCCTCTTGGTGGAGAATTGCAGCCCCCTGCGCGCAAGCGGTTTCCGCCTCCGGCGGGAACCGCTCACACTTGTGGGCTGAGAGGTGTTTTTGTCCACGTACACGCCGCGGCCAAAAACAAATTGGATTATTTCGCGGCGGGTGCCGCGAGGAGGGAACTTCTTGCCGCGGCCAAATACGAACTGGATGCGTCATTTCCGAGGCGCATGTCCCCGGAAATGACGGATTTCACAGTGCGCAGGCGCCGCGGCCAAAAACGGATTCGATTTCTTCGCGGCGGGTGCCGCGAACTCTGCGAGGCTTTTGAAACGAGGGACCGCCCGATCGGGCGGTCCCTCTGTTTCTGTTCTGTGGATGAACTGGGAAAAGATGTGCCGAAGACCATCGTCTGGAAGGCGGCGTTTGGGCGGAGAGGAAGTCCAACCGGGCGCTCCCTCGTTTTGTTACTTGTCGTCCAGGTGGCGGAGGGAGTCCAGGGCCTCCTGGAATTCCCGGGCCACGGCGCTGGGGTTGCCCCGCAGGATGCGCAGGGACTGGCGGAACGGCTTGGGGCTCCGGGTCCGCAGGGCGGCCTGCCGGGCGCGGACCTTCTCCAGGGCCTCGTCCAGATCGTCCCGCAGGTTCTCCGGAAGATTCGCCCGGCCCCGCTCCAATGCCTCCGCGATGGCGGAGAGGGCGTCCAGCCTGGCGTTGGTGCGGCGGCGGAGGGCGGCCTCCTCCCGCTCCCGGCGGCGGAGCTTCCGCTCCTCCCGGGCCTGGCGCTGCTCCTCGATCCCCGCCTGGATGCGGTCCTGGAGCAGCAGCTTCTCCACCTCCGTCCGCTCCCGGAAGCGGCGCAGGTCATCCTCGGCAAAGGCGGCGGCCACCTCCGCCCGCTTGGCCAGGCGGCGCAGGTCCTCGTTCTCCTCGGTGAGTTTGGAGAGCATCTCCCGCAGGTCCAGGGCGGCCTGGACGGAGCGGACCACATCCACGGTGAAGGCCACCGTCAGCACCAGGGCCAGCGGGTCCACGCACCAGCTGGGGATGTCCCCCAGCAGCCGCCCCACCGGCGGGTGGAGGAATCGCACCAGCAGGATGGAGAAGAAGCCCCAGGCGATGGAGCTGGAGAGGCAGATGTGGCCGTTCAGGTTGAACCGATGCTGGGAGTAGTCCCAGTAGCGGACCTGGAAGATCTTCTCCATGGCGGTGCCCACCACGTACTCCAGGGCCGTGGCGGCCAGCATCCCCAGCAGCCAGATCAGAACCAGGCTGTCCTCCACCGGCAGGGTGACGAAGAGAATGATGATGGCCCCGGAGCCGTAGATGGGCAGCAGCGGCCCGTGGAGGAACCCCCGGTTCACCCAGCGCCGCTGGCAGAGGGAGACGTAGCAGGACTCCCACACCCAGCCGCAGAAGCAGTAGAAGAAAAACAGCAGGACCCACTGTCCCGTGGTATAGACGTGCATAGAACCTCCCTTTCCCGGCGGTGTCAGGTCTCGTCCAGACGGACGCGGAAATCCCCCCGGGCGGCGGCGTCGGCCCGGCGGCGCTTGTCCTCCGCGAGAGCCTCCAGCAGTCCCCCGATGATCTGGTTGGACACCAGGAAGCCCCGGGGCGTCAGGTGCCAGCGGCCCTCCTCCTCCACGGCGTAGCCCGCCTGGCGGCACTGCTCCAGAAAGGGCAGGAAGCAGGCGAAGCGGCGGCGGAACCGGGTCTCGAACTCCCGGGGGTCCAGGCCGGAGACCAGTCGGGCGCGGAGCATGAGCCACTCCGTGTCCCGGTCCAGGGGGGGGATCCGCTCGCTCTCCGACAGCATGGGGGAGCCGTCCCGGACGCCCCGGATGTAGCCCTCCAGGTCCCGCTCATAGGCGTAGCGGACGCCGCCGAAGTCCGAGTGGGCGCCGGGGCCGAAGCCCGCGTATTCCTGGAGGGTCCAGTACTTCAGGTTGTGCCGGGACTCCCGGCCGGGCCGGGCGAAGTTGGAGATCTCGTACTGCCGGTAGCCGTACCGGGCCAGGAACTCCACGGTGTACAGGTACATCTCCGCCTGGGCCTCGTCCCCGGGGAGGCCGGCGGTCTCCCGGCGGACGAAGAGAGGCGTCCCCTCCTCCACCTTCAGCCCGTAGCAGCTCAGGTGCTCCGGCTGCAGGTCCACGGCGGCGGAGAGAGTCTCCTGCCACTGCTCCAGCGTCTGATGGGGCAGGCCGTAGATCAGGTCCAGGGAGAGGTTTTCGAGCTTCGCCTTCCGGACGGCGGCCACGGCGGCGCGGACCTGGTCCATGGTGTGGATGCGGCCGATCTCCCGGAGCGTATCGTCGTGGGCGTCCTGCATCCCCAGGGACAGCCGGTTGACGCCCGCCTTCCGCAGGGCCTTCAGCATTTTCCAGTCCCCGGCGGAGTCGGGGTTGGCCTCCAGGGTGATCTCCGGGTTCTTGGCCAGGGCGTATTTCTTCTGGATCAGCTTCAGGATTTTGGTGAGCCGCTTCTCCCCCAGATAGCTGGGGGTGCCGCCGCCGAAGTAGACGGTGTCCACCTGGTGTCCGGCGGCGAAGGGGGCTGTCTCCGCCAGGTGGGCGCAGAGGGCGGACACATAGTCGTCCATCCGGTCCTCCCGCCCCGCCAGGGAGTAGAAGTCGCAGTAGCCGCACTTCTGGCGGCAGAACGGGATATGGATGTACAGGCCCAGGGGCCTGGGAGTGGTTTTCATGGGATGATTCCTCCGGGCCTCCCGGCGGCCCGCCGGCCCCGGGAGCAAGATGGTACCAGTGTACCGCGTTTCCCCGGTGATTGCAAGAGATACATACCGCCGCCCGGCGGGGGGCATACTGGAGGGGAAAGGAAGTGCTGCCATATGGAAATTTCTCCTCAGGAATACCAGCGGTATGTGCAGGAGAAGGCCAAGAAATCCCCCATCGTCAAGGACACGGCCCTGGCCTTCGTCATCGGCGGACTGATCTGCGTACTGGGGCAGGCCATCCAGAACGGCTGGGCCGCGGCGGGCCTCAGCCAGCAGGACGCGGGCACCGCCACCTCCTGCACGCTGGTGTTCCTCTCGGCCCTGCTGACGGGGCTGAACCTCTACAACAAGATCGCCCGGTTCGGCGGCGCGGGGACGCTGGTGCCGATCACGGGATTTGCCAACGCGGTGGTCTCCCCCGCCATCGACTTCAAGAGCGAGGGGTTTATCACCGGCATGGCGGCGAAGATGTTCACCGTGGCGGGGCCGGTGATTGTGTTTGGAACGCTGGCGTCGGTGATCTATGGCATCGTTTTGATGCTCCTGAAATAGGAGAATGGGGGGTGCGCCGCTTTGCGGCGGGGGAAGTGCGGTGATCACCGCAACATTCCACCCCCCATTGGCGGCGTCACAAAGTCCGCTCACTCCGTTTCCCTCGCCGTCACAAGCTCCGTATCCCTCGTTCCGGCCTGCGGCCAGAACTCACTCACTCCGCTGCTCCGGCTCTCCCCACCGCGCGGGG
>CAJFNE010000087.1 GCA_904393855.1 uncultured Oscillibacter sp.
CCACCAGGATCAGCTTCTCCTTGGGCCGGGTCATGGCCACGTACAGGATCCGCTGCTCCTCCGCCAGGTTCTCCCGCCGCAGCCGCTCCTCGATGGCCGTCCGGGCCAGGGTGGGATAGCGGATCTTCCGCTTCAGGTCCACCCGCCGGGGACCCAGGCCCAGGGTGGGATGGACCAACACCGCCGTATCGAAGTCCTGCCGGGAGAAGGTGTGGTCCAGGTCCGCCAGGATCACGATGGGGAACTCCAGGCCCTTGGATTTGTGGATGCTCATGAGCCGGACCCCGCTGACCGCCGCCGCGGCGTGGGTCTCCGGGGCCTCTCCGGCGTCCAGCAGGCGGCGCAGGTGGGTCACAAAGGCAAAGAGCCCCCGGTACCCGCCGCTCTCGAACTTCTCCGCGTGGCGGCTGAAGGCGATCAGGTTCTCCCGCCGCTCCCCGCCGCCGTCCATGGCGCCAAAGACACCCAGCAGATTGAAGGTGTTGTAGATATGCCACACCAGCCGGTGGACGCTCATGTCCCGGGCCGCCAGACGCAGCTCCGCCAGGGCGGAGAGGAAGGACTGGCAGTCCTCGCCGCCGTCCGCCTCCACCGCGTCGTAGAAGTCCCCCGCCGGGGTCTTGCCCCGGATCTCCGCCAGCCGGTCCGGGGAGAAGCCGAACACCGGGGAGCGGAGCACGGCGATCAGCGGCACGTCCTGCCGGGGGTTGTCCACCAGCTCCAGCAGGGCCGTCATGACGGAGATCTCCATGGTGTGGAAGAAGTCGCCGCTCTCCTCAAAGGAGCAGGGGATGTCCCGCTCCGCAAGGGCGGCGGCGAACACCGCCGTCCGGCTGCCGGGAGAACGCATCAGGATCACGATGTCCTCCGGCCGGCAGGGCCGCAAGCTCCCGTCCCCGTCGGTGACGGGGCAGCCCTCGTCCAGCAGTCGCCGGATGCGCTCCGCCACGAAGCGGGCCTCCGCCTCCAGCTTCTTCACCGGGTGCTCCTCCCCCGCCGTCCGCTGCCGGGCGGTGAGCAGATGGAACTCCGTCTCGCAGTCCCGCCGCTCCGGATAGTAGGCCGCGCCGAAGTGCAGCGATTCGTCCTCCCCGTAATCCATCTCCCCCATCTCCACGGAGAGGATGTTGGAGAAGAGGAAATTGGCGGCGTCCAGCACCTCCTGCCGGGAGCGGAAGTTCTTGGACAGCAGGATCTTCCGGGGCTCCCCCTCCTGGGCCTGGTCCCAGGCGGGATAGCGGCTGTACTTCTCCAGGAAGATCGTGGGGTCCGCCAGCCGGAAGCGGTAGATGCTCTGCTTCACGTCCCCCACGGTGAAGAGGTTCCTCCCGTCCCGGGACACCGCCTGGAAGATGGCGTTTTGCACCTCGTTAGTGTCCTGGTACTCGTCCACCAGGATCTCCTGATACCGGGCGGCCACCGTTCGGCCCAGCTCCGTGGGGGTCCCGTCCTCCCCCACCAGCAGCCGCAGGGCCAGATGCTCCTGGTCTGAGAAGTCCGCGGCGTTCCGCCGCAGCTTCTCCGCCCGGTAGCTGCGGGCAAAGTCCGCCGTCAGGTCCAGCAGGGCCAGCATGGCGGGGGCCACGGCCCGCAGGTCCTCCATGGCCTCCTCCCCGCTGACGTCCAGGATGTCCTCCAGCTTCTTCCAGTCCGCCTTGCAGCTCTCCCAGATCTGCTTGAGGGCCGCCACCTCCGGGTCGTCCTTACGGCCCCGGGGGGTGCTCAGCCGGGGAAACTCCACCTGGCCCGCCGCCCGGCGGGCCTCCTCCCAGCCCCCGGCCTCCGCCAGGAGCTGGAACCCCCCGGCGGCGGCGCGGAACTTCTCCCCATAGCCCGCCGCCAGGGCCGGGTCCCCGGCGGCCCGGTCCGCGCCCCGTCCCAGGGCCTCCGCCCAGTGGCCGGCCCGCCTGTGCACCATGGCCAGCAGCTCCCGGGCGTAGGGGGTGGCGTCGAAGCCGCTGTCCAGGTCCGTCCAGGCCGTCCGGTTTTCCGCCATCCAGCCCTCCGGGGAGGCGTGGCTCTGGAGCTTTTCATACAGCTCCAGCACCAGCTCCGCCAGGCGGCTGTCGTCCCGGCCCGCGCCCAGGGTGTCCGCCAGCTGTTCCCGGCCTGAATCCAGATGATCATAGAAGTCCTCCAGGGTCCGGTTCAGCACCTGCTGACGCAGCAGTTGGGCGTCGCTCTCATCCAGCACCCGGAAGTCCGGCGTTAGGGCGTGGCGGTCCTCCTCCCGGGCCAGCAGGTGGGTGTTCTCCCGCAGCAGCGCCGTGCAGAAGGCGTCCACCGTCTTGATGTCCGCCTGATACACCCGCAGCAGCTGACGTTTCAGGTGCCGGTCCTCCGGCGACTCCGCCAGGCGGCGGGAGAGCTCCTCCGCGATCTTCCCCCGCAGCTCCGCCGCGGCGGCCTTGGTATAGGTGATGATCAAAAAGTCATCCAGGCTGCAGTGCTCCTCCGTCACATAACGGAACAGCCGCTCCACCAGGACCTTCGTCTTGCCGGACCCGGCGGCGGCGGACACCAGCAAACTGCCGCCCCGGTTGCGCACCACTTCCTGCTGCTGGGGGGTCAATGTCAGCTTTGCCATGAGTCCTCATCCTCCAATCCAGCCCAGAACTCCTCCGCCTTCACCGGCAGAATGTAGCGCAGGTGATCGCCGTCCCGGCCGTCCTGGAAGTGGCAGGCATCCGCCCAATCGCAGAACTGGCAGGCGCTGTCCTCCTCGCTGTGGCCGCAGGGGTCCGCGTCAATATTACCCTGTCGGATCTCCTCGGCGATCTGGCGAAGCAGCCGGTCCACGTACCGCCCCAGCTTCCCCAGCTGGGCCGCCGAGGCGATGCTGCCGGAGAGGCTGCCGTCCCGGCCCACCCGCACAGGCAGATAGTGGGGCTCCGTCAGGGACTCGTGCTCCATGGCCTGGAGCACCGCCGGCTCCGCCAGCAGCAGCCCCGAGCGGCGCAGCTGCTTCTCCCGCTCGCTCTGAAGCTTCTCCGGCGGGATATTCCGCTCGGCGGAGAGGATCTCGTCCCGGGCGGGCAGGTACAGCACCCCCGCCGGCTCCACGGGATGGCCGAAATAGGCGTCTCCCTCCTTCTGGAGGGTGAAGAGATACAGCAGCATCTGGATGTCCAGGCCCATCTTCACGGCGGAGAGGTCAAAGGCCTTCCTCCCGGACTTGTAGTCCACCACCCGCAGGTACAGCCTGCCGTCCTTGATCCAGCCGTCCACCCGGTCCACCTTGCCGCCCACCCGCAGCTCCCCGTCCGGCTCGGAGATCACCACCGCCGGCAGGTCCCCCCGGTCCCCAAAGGAGAGCTCAAAGGCAAGAGGTACAAAATCCGAGTGGCGCAGCTCCTCCGCTACCTGGTCCATGACGGCATAGGCCGTGTTCCGCAGGCGGCCGAAGAGATATCGGAACCGGGCATTCCGGGACTGGAAGTTGTGGAGTTCCCGCTCCACATATTGGTCGATGTAGCGCCGCACCAGGGCGTGGAGCTCCTCCTCATCCACCTGGGAGAAGCCCCCCCGGCCCAGCACCTCCCGGGTGACGTTCTCCAGCAGGAAGTGCAGGAAGGTGCCGATCTGGGGCGCGTCGAAGGCGGCGGGCTCCCGGGGCTTGGCCCGCAGGCCGTACTCCATGAAGTAGGCGAAGTGGCAGGACCGCAGCCGCTCCAGCCGGGAGGCGGTCATGGAGACCCGGTCCCCGTAGAGGGCCCGCACCGCCCGGCGGGAGAGACTCCCCCGCCGCAGGTGGGCCGCCCGCTCCATGGCGGACAGCCGGTCCGCCCAGGCCGGATTCCGGGCGAAATGCTGCCAGAGGGCCCCGCCGGGCCGCTGGCCCGCCGCCTCCAGAGCTGGAGTCTCAGCTGTCAAGCGATACTCCTTTTCGGTTCCCTCCCGCTCAACCCGGAGGGCGGGAAACAGCGTCCGCAGCCGGTCCACGATGAAAGCGGGCCGCAGCTCCGCGCCGGAGACATCCGTCACCGGGTAGCTGACCGTCAGCCCCTCCGTGGGCTGGGCCAGGGCCGCGTAGAGGTTCTGCAGCTCGATCCCCATCTGCTCCATGCCGGAGGGGGCCAGCTGGATACCCTGGAGGGCCAGCTCCTCCCGGTCGTCCTCGTTCAGCACGCCGCCGCCCTGTCCGGTACCCGGCAGCACGTGGTCGTTGGCCCCCAGCAGGAAGAGATACCGGGCCGTGTGCCGGTCGTTGCGGTTGATGCCGCTGACGGATACCTGATCCAGGGACACCGGGATGGTGCCCACGCTGTACTCCGCCAGCACCTGGGTGAAGAGCCGGGTGAACTCCTCCAGCTCCATGGGCTCCTCCCCCAGGATCTCCACGAACTGGTCCAGCACGCCGCAGAGGATCTCCCACAGCTGGGCGGTCTCCTCCGCCTCCTGCATCCGGCCGGCAGCCGCCTGGGTCCGCATCTGCTCCTCCAGGGCGGTCTGCAGCTCCAGCTCCTCCAAAAAGCTGTAAAGGATATTGACTTTCCCGCCCGCTGTCCGCTCGGCTTTCATACCCTCGGCCAGGCGCAGGAGCGGTCCCCGGACCTGGCGGCGCAGGGCGTTCACCTGGTCCAGCTCCGCCTGGCGGTCCTCGTTCCAGGGGGCGCCGTAGCCGTCGGGATTCTCCGTCCAGTCCACGTCCCGCAGCCACATCTGCCCGTGGATCTCCCACTTGAGGACATAGTTCTCCAGGCGGTCGCACTCCTCCGCCGTCAGCCCCGCCAGGCCGGTCTTCAGCCAGCGGAACATGTCGTCATACTCATAGCCGTTATTCAAGGAGGCCAGCACGCCGGTCAGCAGGCTGCACACCGGCTTCTCCAGGATGTCGCTGCGGCGGCTCAGATAGGCGGGAATCCCGTACCGCTCGAACACCGTCTCGATGGTGCCGGCGTAGTCCTCCATGTTCCGGGCGGCCACGGTGATGTCCCGGAAACGGCACTTCCCTGCGGCCACCAGCCGCAGGATGTCCGCCGCCGTCTGCTCCACCTCGGAGAAGACGTTGTCCGCCTCCCGCAGATGGATGGCGCCGCTGTCCCCGTCATAGGGGCGGTTCTCCCCGAAGCAGTACCGCTCCAGATGGTCCAGGGGGCCCTCCCCCGCCCGGGTCAGGACCTCCGTCTCCGCCAGGCACCCGGCCCGCTCCGCCAGGCGGAGCAGCTGGCCCAGGGTCTTCCGGGAGGCGGCGAACATCTCCTCCGGGCTGTCCGGCTCCCCCAGCAGCGTGACGGTGACGGACCGGGCCTGCCGCAGCATGATCTCCACCGTCCGCCGCTCCTGGGCGTTGAAATAGGTGAAGCCGTCGATGTAGACGTCTTTTCCCAGGACGTAGCCGGACTCCTCCAGATGCTCGCAGAGCTTCGTCATCCGGTCCCGGGCGTCCAGGCCCGGGCGGTACAGCCGGGCCTCATAGGCGCCGTAGAGCAGGCTGATGTCCACCAGCTTGTCCCGGGCGGCGCCGGAGATGTTCCCGGCCGTCTCATAGAGGCGCTCCGGCGTCACCGCATAGCTGCGCAGCTCGTCAAAGAGGTCCAGCAGCTGCCGCAGAAAGGCGGCCTTCTGGGAGGGCCGGCGGTACACCGTCAGGGTGGACACCACCTCCAACAGCGCCTTTTGCAGCGTCAGCAGCTTCCCGCCGGCGTCCAGGGTCACCTGGGCCGCGCCGCCGGTGATCCCCAGCACCCGGTCCCCCAGCCGCCGGAAGCTCAGCACCTCCGCGTGGCGGCTGGCGGTGGGGCCGCAGGCCCGGCACAAATCCACCTCCGCCTGGTGGGAGGCATGCTCCGGCACCAGCAGGATCTGCTGTCCGGCGTCCCCCGCCGCCGCAATGCGGCGCAGGACCGTATCCGATTTTCCCGTCCGGGCCCGGCCCATCAGGATGGTCAGCATCTCAGTCTCCCCGCTTTCCGAATGGTTTTCTCTCATCATACCACATTTCCCCCGCCGCCGCATCCCCTTTTTCCCGGCGGTTGTCTTTTGGGCGGCGATGTGCTATGCTGGAGAAAACTGTCGAAACAGGAGGAAGCCGCCATGCACATTCCCCAGACCACCACGGACGCCCTGGACCTGGAGCGGTTCGCCCCGGCCCTGGAGGCCGCCCTGCAGCCGTCGCCGGACTATGACGTGAGCCGCTGGCTCTACGTGCCCAACACCTACTCGGAGTATCGGTACATCCTGGGCACCCGGGGGGAGAAGCCCCTCATCTGCATCGGCATCAACCCCTCCACTGCCGCGCCGGACGCCCTGGACCCCACGCTGAAGTCCGTGGAGCGCATCGCCCGCGCCAACGGATACGACAGCTTCCTGATGTTCAACGTCTACGCCCAGCGGGCCACCCGGCCCGACGACATGGAGCCGGTATGCAACCGGCAGCTCCATGATGAGAACCGGCAGGCGTTCCGGTACCTGCTCTCCCTCTCCCCGAAGCCCGCGGTCTGGGCCGCCTGGGGGAACATCATCGAGAAGCGGGGGTACCTCATGGACTGCGTCCGGGACTTCCTGGCGGACGGGGAGGCCGTGGGCGCCCGGTGGTACACCGCCGGCCCCCTGCTGAAGTCCGGCCACCCCCACCACCCGCTGTACCTGCGGAAGGACACTCAGCTGCTGCCCTTCGAGATTGCCGCCTATCTGCGCGCCCATCCCTGATGGGCGGAAAAAGGCCCCGCCGGAGACTGCTCCGGCGGGGCTCCGTTCCATTCCGGGCTTGACAAACTGGGAAAATACTGTATACTCAATGTTGAGTATACAAGTTTGAGGAGATGCTTTCATGACGAAACTTCTGATTCTCGGCCTCCTGGATGAGGGCCCGCTCTCTGGCTACGACATCCAGCAGCGGGTGAACCGGGCGGACGCCCAGCGGTGGGGCGGCATCCTGCCGGGCTCCATCTACCACGCCCTGCGGAAGCTGGAGGAGGAGCAGTGCATCACCCTGGTCCAGGTGGAGCGCACGGGGCACCGGCAGCGGGCGGTGTACCGGATCACGCCACGGGGGCGGGAGCAGCTGCGCCTCCTGATCCTGGATGCCTTGCGGGACGCCGCGCCCTGCTACCCCACTACGCTGTACAGCGGCCTCTCCCTGCTGGACAAGGTCCCCCGGGAGCAGGCCCGGGCGGCGCTGGAGGAGCAGAAGCAGTGCCTGGAGGCGGAGTACCGCACCCTGGAGGCGGGACAGCGCTCCAACGAGGGCACCGAGGTCTCCCCCATGGCCCAGCTGACCATCGCCCACATGTTCGCGGTCGTGCGGCTGCAGCAGCAGTTCGTGGAGCAGCTGCTGGCGGCCTGTGCCTCGTAACACCGTATGCAGCGGTTCCATGGAATCCTGGCGGCGGCCGCTCTGGCGCCTGTGCCGACGGTCCTCCTGGGGCGGGCGGTCAACGCCCGCCGGTACCGAATCCGCTCCCCCAAGGGTGTCCAGTGGAGCGGCTATCTGTCTATCGGCGGCATCCCGCAGTATGTGCAGATGCGGGGACAGGACCGGAGCAATCCGGTACTGCTGGTGCTGCACGGCGGGCCGGGCAGTCCGCTCTCCGGCGACTCCTACCATTGGCAGCATCCCCTGGAACAGACCTTCACCGTCGTCCACTGGGATCAGCGGGGCTGCGGCAATACCTATTACCGGACTCCCGGCGCGGAAGCCCCTGGGCTGGAGCGGCTGCTGGCGGACCTGGACGCGCTGGCAGGGCACCTGTGCCGCGC
>CAJFNE010000088.1 GCA_904393855.1 uncultured Oscillibacter sp.
GTCGTGGAGCTCCACCTCCACCAGCTCGTCATAGGTGACGCCCTCCACCATGCGGACGATCATCAGGGGGCTGGCGATCTCCTCCACGGTTCTGTATTCACGGATCATCCCTGCTCACCTCCCTGGGCGGCCACTGCCGCGATCTCCTGGGTCATCTCCGTGCGGATCTGCTCGTACTCGGCGGCATAGGTCTCCTCCGGCACGCTCTTGGCCCGGCCGATCTTCTCCCGGGCGGGAATGACAAAGAGCTTCGCCACATCGGCGCCCTTGCCGATGGCCTCCCGGCAGAGCCGGTCATAGTCCAGAATCAGCGCCAGCAGCTTCTCCTGCCGGTCATAGGAGGAGAACCCGTCCACATCCATGAAGGCGTTCTGCTGCAGGAAGTCCTCCCGGACCATCCGGGCCACCTCCAGCGTCAGCTGGTCGGCGGGAGACAGGGCATCCTTGCCCACCAGCTGGACGATCTCATTCAGACTGGACTCCTGCTGCAGGATTGTCATGGCCGCCGTCCGGTGCTGGAGGAATTCCTCCCCCAGATTCTCGTCAAACCAGGGCTTCAGGGAGTCCAGGTACAGGGAGTAGGAGGTCAGCCAGTTGATGGCCGGGAAGTGGCGCTTGTAGGCCAGGGACGAATCCAGGGCCCAGAACACCTTGACAATCCGCATGGTGGCCTGGGACACCGGCTCGGAGAGGTCGCCGCCCGGCGGCGACACGGCGCCCACGGCGGTGAGGCTGCCCCGGCGCTCGTCGGAGCCGATGCACTCCACACTGCCGGCCCGCTCGTAGAACTGGGCCAGGCGGGAGGCAAGGTACGCGGGATAGCCCTCCTCGCCGGGCATCTCCTCCAGCCGGCCGGACATCTCACGCAGGGCCTCCGCCCAGCGGGAGGTGGAGTCGGCGATGACGGCCACGTCATAGCCCATGTCCCGGAAGTACTCGGCGATGGTGATGCCGGTGTAAACGCTGGCCTCCCGGGCCGCCACGGGCATATCGGAGGTGTTGGCGATCAGCACCGTCCGCTTCATCAGCGACTCCCCGGTGCGGGGGTCCTTCAACTCCGGGAACTCCCGCAGCACGTCGGTCATCTCATTGCCCCGCTCGCCGCAGCCGATGTAGACCACGATGTCCACGTCGGACCACTTGGCCAGCTGGTGCTGCACCACGGTCTTGCCGGAGCCGAAGGGGCCGGGCACCGCGGCGGTGCCGCCCTTGGCGATGGGGAACAGGGTGTCGATGATCCGCTGGCCGGAGCACAGGGGCCGCTTGGGGGGATACTTATGCTGATAGGGCCGCCCGATTCGGACGGGCCACTTCTGCAGCATGGTGAGGGGCACCTCCCGCCCGTCATCGGTCTTCAGGGTGGCGATGGTCTCCGTCACGTTGAAGGAGCCGCTCTGGATGGAGGTGACAGTGCCGCTCAGGTTGGGGGGCACCATGATCTTGTGGAGCACCACCGGCGTCTCCGGCACGGTGCCCAGCACGTCGCCGCCGGTCACCCGGTCGCCCACCTGGGCCACCGCGGTGAAATCCCACTTCTTCTCGTGGTCCACGGCGGGAACCTCCACGCCGCGGGTGATGTTGGGACCCACCTTCTCCATGATCTTCTCCAGGGGACGCTGGATGCCGTCGTAGATGCCCTCGATCATGCCAGGGCCCAGCTCCACGCTCATGGGGGCGCCGGTGGTGACCACCTCCGCCCCGGGACCCAGGCCGGAGGTCTCCTCATAGACCTGGATGGAGGCGGTGTCGCCCTTCATGGTCAAAATCTCGCCGATCAGACGCTGGGGCCCCACCCGGACCACGTCGGACATGTTGGCGTCCGCCAGGCCCGTGGCCACCACCAGCGGTCCGGATACTTTCACAACTCTACCGCTCAATTCACATACCTTCTTTCAGGATAAATTCGCCAGAAGGAAACTTTACAGAAAAGGCCAGGAAAAAGGGCCAGGAAAAAACTACGTTTTTTCCGGTTCTTCCGCCCCAAGGCGGAAGAAGATTTCCAATCATTTTCGCCGCGGCCTTAAGTGCCTCTCCTCGCGGCACAGCCGCTGCGGTCTCCGCTAAAAATATGCCACCGGCATATTTTCTTAACGCTGCGACGTGGCGAAAATACTTTGACCCAGCCGCCGGGGGCGGCGTTCACCAGTCCGCAGACTGGTGGTAGGGGGTCTAAGGAGGGAGCCTGCTCCCCCTTTACAGAATATCCGCCCCCACCGCCCGCTCAATGGCCCGCTGGATGTTGGCCTTTCCGATGCCCAGGGACCCCTCCCGGCCGGGGATCAGGATGATGGCGGGCTGCACCGCGTCCTTGTAGCGGTCCAGCACGTCCCCCAGGTCCTTGGCCAAGGTCTCCGTCAGATAGATCACCGCGCAGTCCGTCTTGGCCAGCTCCCGGATAGTCTCCCGGGCCTCCTCCGGCCCAGTCACCGGATAGGTATCCAGACCCAGGGCCCGGAAGCCCATGACGGACTGCCAGTCGCCGATGACGGCGATCCGATGGGTTGCTGCCATACTGCCGCCTCCTTTACACACAGCTCCGGCGCAGCCGGGCCCGGATCAGGTCCGGTGCCAGCCCGGCACTCCGCCCCAGCAGCAGAATCCGCAGGTTCGTGTATTCCGTCTCCCGGGCCGCCAGATAGGCGATCAGGGGCGCCTCCCCAAATGGGATGGCCTGAGCGCCGGCCAGGTACTCCTCCACCGCGTCGTCGCAGAGCTTCTCAAACTCCGTCATGGCGCCGCTCTTGAGGATGGCTGCGCCCGCCTCCGCCGCGGCCGCCAGCTCCGTGGGCGCGTACAGCTCCGCCAGGCCCGCGCCGCCGTCGGCGCTGACCTTCAGCAGGGCCTGGGGCTCGATGGTGCCGTCCTCGAAGAGGACGTCCCTCAGGAAGTCCGCGTTCCGGCCCATGCGGAGGGTCCGTACCAGAGAGCGCAGGTTGGCCGCGTCG
Source organism: uncultured Oscillibacter sp. (assembly GCA_904393855.1). Lineage (GTDB taxonomy): Bacteria > Bacillota > Clostridia > Oscillospirales > Oscillospiraceae > Oscillibacter. Next base: position 2,946 of record CAJFNE010000088.1, read on the forward strand.
ATCTGGGCGCGGACATAGCCCGCCAGAAAATCACTGCCGGTGGCCTCCGCCGCATCCATCATGTCCCGATAGCACCAGCGGTCCAGCACCATGTCGCTGCGCTGGGGGTCCCGGGTGGTGTCCAGGACCTCCTTGGCCTCCGCCGCAGCGGCGGCCAGGGCGGGAGGAAGCTCCTCCAGATGCCCGGACTCCAGGGCCTCCCGCAGCTCCGCCGCGCTGACCCGGCCCATGTCCAGCAGCATGTGACCGGGGTCCGTTCCCATGGCGGCGGCCTTCAGCAGGGCCTTTACATTGTGATAGTCGTATTTCAGCTTGAAGATGTCGATATACCTGGCGTCCGGGGCGCTGTCAGCCAGATCCGCCAGCGTCTCCTCCCGGACTGCCGCCAGGGCGGCATCCATCTCCTCAGGGCGGGCCGGGTCCAGTGCCGGATACCCGCACTCCTGAAGGATCTTTGCCGCCTCGTCGCCGGTGCGGGCCTCCAGCACCTGCTCCATCCGCTCCCGGGTCAGCAGGCCGTTTTCCATAGCCCGGATGCGGGCGGAGATCGCCAGGTAATCGGTGTCTTTGATTCTTTTTGCCAAGACACTTCCTCCTTATCCCTCCGGGAACAGCTGCTTTGCCACCGCTCCCGCGGTCTCCGCCTTTTGCAGGCGCACCAGCGTCTCAAAGGTGCAGTTGACCTCCACGTTCTGATTCTTCAGGATGAAGCCGCCCCGCATGGGCCGGGTCTCCTGGGACAGCGTCAGCATGGCCGTGCCCTGAACGATGGCGGTGACACCAGCGGCCACCTTGTCCAGAATGGCGCCCACCTTGGTGTTGGTCAACTCCTCAGGCAGGTCCGGGGCTGCCTCCCGGGCCAGCAGTTCGTTGGCTTTCGCCACGGCGGCCTTGCCCACCCGCTCCCGGTCCTGGGGGGAGAAGATGACCTCCTCCTGTCCGGTGGAGGACGCCTCCACCAGCAGGCCGGCCAGCACCTGGACATACCGCTCCTCCGGCAGGGCACACAGCCGCTCCAGTGCCTGGGCGTAGGCCTTTTCCACCAGCTCCTGCTTGGTGGCGAGAGCCGTCTTCCGGGCCTCCATCTGGGCGGCGCTGACCAGGCGCTCCTCCCGCTCGGCAGCGGCCCGCTGATGCTTCGCCGTCAGCTCCGCGGTCTCCGCCTGGGCCTGGGCCTCATAGCGGGCCGTGATCTGGGCCGCTTCCTCCCGGGCCTTCTCCAGCACGCCGTCAATCTCCGTCTGGGCTTCCGCCTGAATCTGCTGCGTGATCTTTTCGATTCCGTTCATATGGAATTTCCCCCTTTCCCCGGGGTTAGGCGCTAATATTGATGATCATCAGCATGGACGCCAGCAGGGACAGGATGGCGTAGAACTCCACGGTGATGCAGAGCACCATGCCCTTGGACCAGTCGTCCGGCTTCTTGGCCAGCAGGTTGATGGAGGCGGCAGCCACCCGGCCCTGGGCAATGGCGGAGAGCAGGCCGCCCAGCGCGATGGGCAGGCAGGCGAAGAGATACTGGCAGCCCTGGGCGATGGTCAGCTCCGGCAGCGTGCCGGACAGCAGCCCCATCCGGAAGATGGCGAAGAACCACACCACCAGGCCGTACAGGCCCTGGGTGCCGGGGATCACCTGCAGGATCATCACTTTGCCGAACTTACTGGGATCCTGGCACAGCAAGCCCGCGCCGGCCTCACCGGCGAGGCCGGTGCCCTTGGCGGAGCCGATGCCGGGCAATACCGCCGCCAGCGCCGCGCCCAGCAGGGCCAGGGCCAAGCCGCCGATGGTACCCAGGAAGGTCAGGGACTGCTGCACTTCTACCAATTGATTCAAATCAGTCATTGTCGTTTCCTCCTAAAATCAGTTCTCCGTGACATCAACATACTTGGTTTCCACAGCCAGAGGGTGGAACGGCTTGCCGCCGTCCTCATAGAACGTTTTGAAGAACTCCAGGCACTGGAGCCGCAGGTCGTGCACATAACAGCCCAGCAGATTCAGCGCGAAGTTCAGCGCGTTGCCCGCCATAGAGATGATCACAAAAATGACGATGTTGCCGGGAATCGCACCCAGGGTGTTGAATACCTGGGCAATGACGCTGCCCGCCAGCATCAGGGCCATCAGACGGGAGTAGGAGAGGATGTCTCCGAAATACCCGGTGACATTGTTGTATAGCGACGAGAAAATCCCCGTGATCTTTCCCACGCCCTTCCCGGTGACCAGCGGGCCGATCACCACCAGGGCGGCGCCCAGGTACAGCACCAGATTGGTGACGCCCAGCGCCATCAGGCCGACGCCCAGGAATACAATCCACCAGGTGATCTCCTGAAACAGCGCGTCCAGCACGGCGCCGCGCTTCAGTTTGCGGATGACGCTGACGGCCATGCCGGTAATGATATGCACCAGGCCCAAGGCCATGGAACCCACCAGGATCGCCAGGGTGTCGTCCAGGGGCGTGAACAGGGCCGGCAGGGCGAAGTCCCGTCCCGTGGTCAGCAGCACCGCCTGGGTCAGGAAATCCCCGAAGAATCCTCCCGTAATCGCTCCCATGATAAAGGTGCTGACGCCGCACAGGGTCATCAGACGGAACAGGTTCCCCATGGTCCCCTTGGGCCGGTACTTTCGCGTGATGAGGAAGCCCGCCAGGAACATCAAAAGCCCGTAGCCCATGTCCGCCATCATGAAGCCATAAAAGAAAATGAAGAACGGCGCCATCAGCGGGTTGGGGTCCACGTTGCCGTAGGATGGCAGGGAGTACATCTCCGTCACCATATTCAGCGGCTTGGTGAACCAGTTATTTTTCAGCTGTACCGGCACGTCCGGGATCTCCTCCTCAGTGGGATCCTCCGCATCCCAGGCGCAGTCCAGCCGCGTCAGCAGCGACTCCACAGCCTCCAGGTTTTCCGCCGGGGCCCAGCCCTCAAAGAAGAGAATGGTTCCGTCCGTCAGCAGCCGCTCGGCATTGGAGTTCTTCCCCGCCTCCGTGGTCAGCTGATCCAGGTACAGCCGCAGCATATCCCGGCTGCCGGCCTCCCCGGCGATCACGGCGGCCGCCGCCTCCTGGGCCTGACGGTTCTCCGCCAGCTGCCGGTCCAGGGCGTCCAGATTCTCCGCCGCCGTGCCGGTCACGCCCTGGAAAGCCACGGCGCTGAAATTGAAGGGCCGCAGCAGCTCCTGGACGTTCTCCTCCTCCGCCCGGTGGCAGAGGAGCAGGTAGTATTTCTGCTGCTTATCCGCAAAGACCTCGTAGAGCTCCGCCGCAGCGTCCGCCAGGGCGGTGCGTACCGTGCCGGTGTCCGTGGCGCCGGGGCAGACCCCCAGCCGGAACAGCACATGCTCGGTACCCGTCTGCTCCAAAGGCAGATCCAGGGACGCCCAGGGTACCAGCGCCGCCCGGCGGGCGGAGAGACGGCCCTCCTCTCCCTGAAGGCGGCTGATCTCCCGCAGGGAATCAACGATCTTCCGGCAGACCGCCTGCGCTTCCGCCCGCCTCCGGGGGTCCAGGAACTCCTGTTCTGTCACCTGCCGGCGCTGGATGAACAGTCCGTCCTTGACCTTGGCATATCGCTTCAGCGCCTCCAGGGCGGCCTTGCCATCCGCGATCTCCGTTCGGGTTTCCGTCAGAGCGGAGGTCTCCCTGCGCAGCAGAGCGGACCAGCCCGGATCGGACAGGTCCGGTTCGCTGATTTCCACGCACCCCAGGTGCAGCAGGCCGCCCAGCAGCTCCTCCCGCCGGTGGGCCAGGGCCATCACCCGGAGTCTTTTCATTCTGACAATGGCCATATCAGTGACTCACAACCCTTCCGACAATAAAGTCCACGGCCTCTGTCAAGTGCTGTTCGGCCGTGTTCCGCAGAGCTTCCGCGTCCTCCTCCGCCGCGCGTTGGATCTCCGCCGCTCTTTCTCCGGCTCGCTCCTCCGCCTGCTTCAGGAGAACCTTTCCCTGCTCCGCCGCTTCCGCGCGGGCGCGGGCCACGCGGGCCTGCCCCGCCTGTTCCGCGTCAGCCAGCATCTGCTGGGCCTGCGCATCGGCGGCGGCACGGCGTTCCCGCATCCGCTGCTCTACCTCCATGACCTGCTCAATCGCTTCCATTGGCATTCCCTCTCACCTTCTCTCTCAACGCTGCCTGTGCCTTCCCTCTTCTCTGCTTTATCCGCATTTCGCCGCATGGGGACACCGCGGTGCCTCGTTTGTCCACCCTCTCATTTTGCAAACTAATTTGTTAGCAAAAAATCTGGTGATCATGCACGAAATTACTTTTCATTATAAAGCACTTTTGGGGGAAATGCAAGCAGATTGTGGGAATCCGTCCTTTCATTTCCGTTTTTTCCAAAATTCCGGAAGAGCATGGGAGACAATTTGTCCGCCTCTTTCTCACAAAATGTCAAGTTAATTTTTTTGTTTTTATCGAAATTTTACGCTAAATTTCCATGGATCTCCTTGCCTAGTTTGAGCGCGGAACGCTCCTTCCATTCGGCATGACGGGATTTTTCGGGGCAGACGCAAAAAATCCCCGCGTGATACATCGTATCACGCGGGGATTGGTCATCCACTGCCGATTTACTTCAGGCCGAACTTCTTGTTGAACTTGGCCACGCGTCCGCCGGTGTCCACCAGCTTCTGCTTGCCCGTGAAGAAGGGGTGACACTTCGAGCAGACTTCCAC
>CAJFNE010000089.1 GCA_904393855.1 uncultured Oscillibacter sp.
GCCAGGTCCACGTTCCGCATCGGCGCGATCGTCGAGATCGCGTGCTTGTAGATGATCTGCTGCCGGCCGTCGCTGTCCAGCACCACCACGAAGGCGTCAAAGCCCGTGATGACGCCCCGCATCTGGAAGCCGTTCATGAGGAACAGCGTCACCGGCACCTTGTCCCGCCGGGCCCGGAGAAGGAAGAGGTCCTGTAAATTCGCTTTCGTCTGCATAGTCGTCCGCTCCTTTTTCTTTGTTGGGTCGGACGATGGTTGTCTCTTCGTCCGCCAGGCTTATCCTAAGCCATGGGCGGACAGGATTTCTGTCGAACGCTGTAGGGCCCGCTCAAAATCCCGCTCTTTCCCCCAGGTGATCCAGTGGATGTTCGGGTTCCGCCGCAGCCAGGTCAGCTGCCGCTTGGCGTACTGCCGGGAGCGGAGCTTTACCTCCGCGATGGCCTGCTCCACCGTGGCCTCCCCCTCCAGCACCCCCAGGAACTCCTTGTAGCCGATGGCCTGCAGGGCCGTGGCGTCCCGGGGGAGGCCGCTCTCCAGCAGGCGCCGGACCTCGTCCAGCAGCCCCGCCTCCACCATCTGGTCCACCCGCCGGTCGATCAGCATCCGCATGTCGGCCCGGTCCGCGAACCGCAGGCCGATCCACACAGCGTCGTACCGGGGCGGGAGGCTCCTGGTCTCCTCGTTGTGGGCGGTGATGGTCTTGCCGGTCTCCCGGTAGACCTCCAGCGCCCGGAGGATGCGCTTGGTGTCCGCCGGGTGCAGCCGCTCCGCCGCCGCCGGGTCCACCTGCCGCAGCTCCTGGAGCAGCGGCTCGATGCCGCCAGACTCCAGCCGCTCCTCCAGCTCCCGCCGGACGGCGCCGCCGGCCTGGCCCGGGGCGAACTCCCGGCCCTGGACCACCGCGTCCAGCCAGAGGCCGGTGCCGCCCACCAGGATGGGCAGCTTCCCTCGCGCCAGGATGTCATCCACAAGGGGGATGGCCGTCTGGGCGTACCGGGCGGCGGACCAGGACTCCGCGGGGTCCGCCACGGCGATCATGTGGTGGGGCACGCCGTCCATCTCCTCCGCCGTGGGGGCGGCGGTGCCGATGGTCATCCCCCGGTAGATCTGCATGGAGTCGGCGGAGACCACCTCGCCGCCGTACCGCTTGGCCAGCAGGACCCCCAGGGTGGTCTTGCCGCAGGCGGTGGGCCCCACCACGCAGACGATCTTCGGTGCCATGGCTTACAGGCTCTCCGCCAGGCGGCGGGCCAGCGCGCAGCTCGCCTCCAGCAGCTCCGGCGCCTTGGCCGGGTCGATGTCCAGCCCGCCGGCAAACACATATTCAAACTGTGGGATGCCGAACATGGCCGCCAGCTGCCGCCAGTGGACCACGCCCACGCTGTCCTCGTGCTCGAAGTCCCCGCCGGAGGTGAGATACACCAGCCACTCCGCCCGGCAGTCCCCGTGGCAGCCGTCGGCCTCGTAGTGGTAGGCCAGCCCGTTGGCGGAGATGTACTCGATGTAGGTCCGCAGGGTCGCCGGATAGCTCAGATCCCAGTAGGGGGCCGCCACCACCACGGCGTCCGCCCCCCGGAACTGCCGGGCCTGGTCGTACACCGGGGCGTCAAAGGCCCCCACGGAGGCCAGGGCGTCCCGCTCGTTCAGCATTTCCGGCGTGAACGGGACCAGGTCCAGCCCCGCCGCGTCCACGGTCTCCACCGTCCAGTCCGGGTGGGCGGAGCGGAACGCATCCAGAAAGGCGTTTGCCAGTGCCCGGGTGCGGGACTCCGCCCCCCGCTGGCTGATGCAGCAGTCCACAAACAGCAGTTTCATGGGTCATTCCTCCTCGAAATCCAGTACTGTGGTGATGATGGGGCGGCCCTCCCGGTCCAGCAGGGGGGTCAGCCCGGAACCCAGGGAGGAGCTATGCCAGAGGTAGTTGACGCCGGTTTCCCGGTCCACCCAGATGGCGGTGTCCTCAAAGACGGAGCTCTCCGAATGGGTGCGGATGAATCGTTTTTCCTTTTTGGCCATGGATGGGGGCCTCCTTTTTGTTGTGTCCCACAAGGGGGGGGAGGGGGATGCGTCCGATGGGACGGGGACAACAGCCATGATGATGGCTGATTCAATCCACCCCCCATTCTCTTTTTGTTCTTGACAAAAAGAGAACGGGCCGTGGACGGTCCAAGAGAAAAAATCGCTTGGCGCAGAACCTGCACATACGCGCAGGTTTGCTTAAATACGAGAGATTTCTGAATATATGCCGACTAAGACAGGGAAGTCTTCTACCGGCTCGCGCCGGACTTGGGCATTCGCTCCGCTCTGCCCCCGCGTGTGTCGGTCTGGTGGAGAACTCGGGGTGGGTGTCGAAAGGTCTGTCCTTCTATATTCGCTTGCGCTTAGCTTGGTGGTGGATGGGGGCTGGAAACGGGCGGATGTGGGTATCCGCCCCTACAGGGGTGATGAAAACTCGGCGACCGGGCAACCACACAGGTCCGCCCCTCATACCGTCCCGTAGGGGCCGACGCCCTCGTCGGCCCGCGTTTACCGCCAGGCCAGCGCCAGCGGAAAGAAAAGCAGGGGGTATCCGGGACTTCCCCGGACTAGAGGATTCCCCAGGGGCACCGCGTTTGATGAGAACTACTACGAGGAAAGACTAACCTTCCCCCGCCGACGGCCGGAGGTACGCGCTTGCGCGGACCGACCCGCCGCAGCGTTTTTTTCTTTTGGACCGTCCACGGCCCGTTTTCTTTTTGTCAAGAACAAAAAGAAAATGGGGGGTGGATTGTCCCGGCCAACGCCGCGTTTCCCCGCGCCGCAAAGCGGCGCCCGCTCAAGCCCTCTTGAACATCTTCTCCAAGTCATACTGGGTCATCCGCACCGCCACCGGGCGGCCGTGGGGACAGTAGCGGACCTCGCCGCTTTGCACTTTCTCCACCAGCACGCGCAGCTCCGCCGGGTCGCTCTCCCAGCCGCCCTTGATGGCCGCCTTGCAGGCGATGGTGTGCAGCAGGTTCTCCCGCTTCTCGTCGAGGTTCCCGCCGGTGCGGAGCTTCTCCGCGAACTCCTCCAGCGTGGCGGACACCTCGTCCGCGTCCAGGTCCGCCGGCACCTCCCGGGCCAGCACAGCCCCGTCCCCGAAGTCCTCGCAGGCAAAGCCCAGCTGCTCCAGCAGGGGGAGGTTGTCCAGCAGCAGCTCCGCGTCCTCCCGGCCCAGCTCCGCCACCACGGGCCTGAGCAGCATCTGCCGCATGGGGGGCTCCCGGGAGGCCAGCAGGCGGTCGAAGTTCACCCGCTCGTGGGCGGCGTGCTTGTCGATGAGCCAGACGCAGCCGTCGCCGCTCTCACAGACGATGTAGGTGTGCAGCACCTCCCCGGCGATGCGCCAGGCGGCCTCCCGGGCCGGCTCCAGGGTCTGCTGACCCGGCAGGTCCAGGCTCTGCTGTTTTTCCGCCGGGATGGCGGGCACAAAGGGCCGCTCCGGCCGCTCCACAGCGGGAACCGGCGGCGGGACAGGGGGCTTTTGTTGGGCGGGCGCTGCCGGTTTTTCCGCCCGCTCCCGGGGCGCGGGCGCCTGGGGCGGGGCTTTCGTCGGAGCGTCCGCCGCCACCGAGACGGGGGGCCTGCCCAGGGCGCCGCCCCGGGGGTGCTCCGCCTGCCGGAACATCCCGTAGCCGGAGGCCGGCGGCGCGCTGTCCGCCACCCGCGTGCCGGAGCGCCACTCGCTGTCCCAGGCGGGACGGGGCCGCTCCGGGGCGGGACGGCTCCCGGCGGCGGGCTGTGCCGCCGCCTTTCCCGCCTGCTCCCGGTAGGTCTTGGCGTCCATGGATTGAAAGAAATCCTGCCGGGGGAGCACCGTCTGCTCCGCGGGGCGCGGCTCCTGCACCGCGCCGCCCCGCGCGTCCAGGCAGTCCAGCACGGTGTGGTACACCGCGTCAAAGACCTCCTTTTCCCGGGCAAACTTCACCGTGGTCTTGGCGGGGTGGACGTTCACGTCCACCGCCGTCACCGGCAGCGTCACGGAGAGGACACAGCCGGGGAACTTTCCCTTCATGAGCTGGTTCCGGTAGCCCTCCTCCAGGGCCGCTGTCAGCAGCTGGGACTTGATGAACCGGCCGTTCACGAAGAACACCTGCATGGACCGGGACCCCCGGCACAGCAGCGGCTTCGTCACAAAGCCGGACACGCCGACCTCGCCGCCCCGCCCCTCCACGGGCAGCAGGCTCCGGGCGAAATCCCGGCCCAGGGCCGCGTAGATGGCGGAGTCCAGCTTCCCGTCGCCGGGGGTGTGGAGGGCCTCCTGGCCGTCCTTGGTGAACTTGAAGGAGATATCGGGATGGGACAGGGCCAAGTGCTGCATGAGCCCCGCCACGGCGGCGGTCTCGGCGCTGTCCTTCTTCATGAATTTCAGCCGGGCGGGGGTGTTGTAGAAGAGGTCCCGCACGGTCACGGTGGTGCCCTCCGGGGCGCCGGCCTCCTCCACCGCTCCCGGCACGCCGCCCTCCAGGTGGAGCGATGCGCCGCTGGGCGCGCCCCGCTGCCGGGTCAGGATGTCCACACGGCTGACGGCGGAGATGGCCGCCAGGGCCTCCCCCCGGAACCCCAGGGTGCCGATCCTGCCCAGGTCCTCGGCGGTGCGCAGCTTGGAGGTGGCGTGGCGCAAAAACGCCGTGGGCAGCTCCTCCGGCGCGATGCCGCAGCCGTTGTCGCTGACCCGGATCAGTCCCATGCCGCCCCGGCGGATCTCCACCGCCACGGCGGTGGCGCCGGCGTCGACGGCGTTCTCCACCAGCTCCTTCACCACACTGGCCGGCCGCTCCACCACCTCGCCGGCGGCGATCAGATCCGCCACATGACTGCTCAGTTGTTGAATATGAGGCATGGTTTCTCCTTTCATCAGGCCGCCGGGATAAACAGCGAGCCAGCACAATGAGCCCAATAACAGCGAGCTAATAGCAGCGAGCCAACGGCGAGCCGCCGCGTCAGCGGCGTACAAGCGTCCCGGAGGGACCTTGGCCGGGGCGGGCTCCGCCTGACCCGGCTACTTCCAATCCGGGGTCCCCGGCGAAGCCCTCTTCGCCGGGGCTTGCCGCCGCCTCAGCGGCGTACAAGCGTCCCGCAGGGACCTTGGCCGGGGCGGGCTCCGCCTGACCCGGCTCTTTTCAGTCAGGGTCCGCCGCTCCCTACACCAGCAGGAAGCCGGCCAGCACCGGCACCGTCACCAGGGAGCAGAGGGTGGTCAGGAATGTGACCTTGGCCATGGTCTGCACGTCCCCGCCGTACTCCATGGCCAGCATGGAGCCGTTGGCCGCCACCGGCATGGCCATCTGCAGGATCGCCACGTTCACCGCCATGGCGCCAAGGTTCAGCGGCCACAGCGCCAGCGCCAGCAGCACCGGCAGCGCCACCAGCCGCAGCGCCGTCATGATCCACAGCCGGGGGGAGGCCAGCACCTCCCGAATGGAGGTCCCCGCCAGCAGGGAGCCGATGATCAGGAGGGACATGGGCACTGTGATGTCGCCCACAAAGTTCAGGCACTCGCCCACCAGCTGCGGCGGACGAATCCGCAGCAGCGTCATCACCAGGGCCAGCGCGGAGGAGGCCACCGCGGGGCTCAGCATCTCTCGCAGGCTGAAATTCTGGAATCCCCCAGTCAGCATCAGCGGCCCCAGGGAGTAGGAGATCAGGTTGAACGGGAGGATCAGGATCACGGCGTAAATCATCGCCTCGTCCCCCAGAAAGGCGGTACACACCGGGATGCCGATGAAACCCACGTTGGGGAAGCAAAGGGCGAAGCGCCACACACTGCGCTGCAGGGAAGTACCTCCCAGCAGCCGGGGTACAAACGCCGCCAGCAGAAAGGAGATGCCGTAGAATGCCGCCGCCGCTTCCAGGATCCCCAGAAGCGTTGAGATATCCGGCAGCTCCTCGCTGATGGCCACCGCCCCCAGCGTCATGGCCGGCATGGTGATGTTCAGCAGCAGCTTCGTCAGCTTCTGGTCGGTCTCCCCGCCCAGGATGCCCAGCTTGTTGGCCAGGTACCCGGCGGCGATCCCCACCAGCACAACACTCATATTGGATAGGCTCGCGAAAAAATTCATAAGGGGTTCTCTCTCCTAAAACTTGCTCAGAATTCTCAAATGGTGCGGGCAGCGGCCCGCGGGGGCGCTCCTACGTCTCCTCCCACCGATCACCGTAGCCCAGGGCCACCACCATGGCCCGCAGCTGCTGGACGCTCCGCTCCAGATCCTCGCCCTCCGTCAGGGAGCGCAGCACATGGTTCTTCCCGATGGTCTCGATGTTGATGGTCCAGCCGGTCCCCTTGTGACCCAGGGCGTCCCGGTTAGGCCAGCAGTAGACCTGCCGGATGGAGCTGCGGGGGATGGCCGTCTCGCCCAGATACAGGGTGTCCGGCGTCACCCGCCAGGTGCCCGCCTGGGCCTCCGTCCCCCTGGAGAAAAGCTGCGTGCACATCGGGTACAGCACCCGGAAGATCACATAGGCGATCAGCGCGGCCACGGCCCCCTGGGCCAGACCCGTCAGCGAGATGCGCTGCATCGCAAGAAACGTCAAGCCCGCGGCGGCCGCCGCCGCCAGGATCAGCCCCGGCAGCACCTGCCGCCAGCTGCGGGTTTTGATGAGAAGTTCTCCCGACATATCGTCCTTCCTTTCCCGCCCTCACAGCATGGTCCATACGCTCAGGGCGTTGGCCACGGCGTGGAGGGCAACCGCCGTCCAGAGGGTGCCGCTGTGCTCATAGCTCCAGGCCAGCATCACCCCCGGCACCAGATACTGCACCATCAGCAGAAAATAGGTGATGTCCTGATTCACCAGGGCGAACTGCCAGACGTGAAGCAGGGCGAAGAGCAGGCAGCTCACGGCGTAGGCCCCCAGGCGGCTCTTGGATTTCAAATTTCCGAACACCAGCCCCCGGAAGAGCACCTCCTCCACGAAGGGCGCCAGGAAAATGACGATCAGCAGCGTCATGTGGGGCGCGTCGTCGATCTGGGCGGAGATGGTGGTGTTGTTCAGGTTCGTCCGGTTTTGGATGAAGAGGTTGCTGAGCCGGTACACCAGCTCGTTGAGGCCGTACAGCCCCACCAGCCCCAGGCCCAGGGTCTTGACCGCGCCGCCCAGGTTCTCCGTCAGGTACCGGGAGGTCCGGGCCAGGAAGCCGTGGAAGATGATGATGGCGGCGGCAAACAGGATGTAGTAGGTCAGCACGTTCTGCATGGCGCCGGAGATGGTGGTCCCCAGCAGGTTCCCCGCCAGGCGGAACAGGGGCCCGGCGGCAAAGGGGAGCACCAGCAGGTAGATCATGAAGAATACCGTCCCGGCGATCTGCTCCCCCGGGGACATATAGGTGGTTGCTTTTCTTCTGGGCATATTCCCGCCCTTTCCTGTTGTGAGATGTGTATGGGCCGCACCCCACCGGGCAAGGCCCGGCGGGGACCCCGCATGGGACTCAAATGGCCGGGCAAAGCCCGCCCATTTCAAGATTTCCGCTTTCAGCGGAAATGCTTGTACGCGCCTCCGCGCGGGCCGCCTTTGGCGGCCTCGTTATTGCAGC
>CAJFNE010000090.1 GCA_904393855.1 uncultured Oscillibacter sp.
GGCCATGATGATCATGGTCAGCACCATGGAGAGCATCATCAGGCTCATCAGCATCATCATGATATAGCTGAACATGCTGGTCAGCTCGCCGGTGGTCATCTCGCCGCCCACGATCAGGTTGGCGCCGATCCAGGACACGGAGATCATGCAGGCGTACACGCAGATCTGCATGAGGGGCATGTTGAAGGCCAGGATGCGCTCCGCCTTGGAGAAGTCCAGATAGATCTCCTGAGAGACCTTGTTGAACTTTTCCTCCTCATGGTCCTCCCGAACGAACGACTTCACCACTCGGATGCCCAGCAGGTTCTCCTGCACCACGTTGTTCAGGTGATCGTAGCGCTTGAAGACCCGCTCAAAAACAGGGTGGGCCTTGGTCATGATGAGGAACAGCCCCACACCCAGAATCGGAATGATGACCAGGAAGATCAGCGCCAGCCGGGGGTTGATGCGCAGGGTCAGCACCCAGGCGCAGATCAGCATGATGGGGGAGCGGACCGCGATGCGAATGATCATCATGAAAGCCATCTGCACGTTGGTCACGTCGGTGGTCAGACGGGTGATGATGCCGCTGGTGGAGAACTTATCGATGTTGGCGAAAGAGAACTTCTGGACATTCCGGTACATCTCCCGCCGCAGATTCCGGGCAAAGCCCGTGGACGCCTTGGCGCCGAACCGGCCGGACAGCCCGCCGCAGATCAGCGCCAGGATGGCCATGCCCACCACGGTGAGGCCGTAGCGGATGATATGGTCCATGCTGCCCGCCCGGACGCCCTCGTCCAGCAGGCGGCCGGTCATCAGGGGAATCAAAACGTCAAACGCCACTTCGCCGATGACAAAGATGGGCGTCAGAATCGTCGCCGGCCAGAACTCCTGAATACAACTGGCCAAGCTGCGTTTTTTCTTCATAAGCATACCTCCTTGTGTCATTCCAAGCCGCCGGAATCGGGGCGCTCCGGTGCAGGGGCTGCGGGTTCCCGCAGCAGGTTGCGCTTGAGCTTCTCAGCGGTGGCAAGGAACTGATCGATCTCCTCCGCGGAGAGCCCCTGGGTGAGAGCCGCCTCCGTGGCGGCGATGCGCCGCTCCGCCTCCTCGTTGAGGGCCTGGGCCATGGGAGTGGGCGTAATCCGCTTCATCCGGGCATCCTTAACGCCCATGGAGCGATAGATGAGCCCCTGCGCCTCCAGGCGGGTCAGCAGCCGAGACGCCGTGGAGCTGCGGATACACAAGGCCCGTTCCAGGTCCTTTTGATAGAGCTCCCGGTTTTGGTTGTGGCAGAGATAGCCGATCAGAACGCCCTCGATCTCCGTCAGTATTCCCTGGGGGTGGTGGTCCGCAGAGCTCCACAGCCGCCTTCTCAGGAGATTGGACAGTGCTTTGATCTCAAATCCCACATACCGTTCATGCCGCATCAGCACACCTCCTTCCAGTCCCTTTGTAGAAAAACATTTTAGTTAGCAAACTAGGGAATGTCAACTGCCATTTTCCATAAATTCAGATCAGATATCTCCCCGTTTTTTGGGCGGCGGCTTTTCCGCAGCGGAAACCCTCCCCGCGGGTGCCGCCGGAAAAAGCGGAGGATTTTCCCGCGGCGGGATTGCGGCCGCAGGCAAAATCTGCTATCTTGAAAGGAGAGCGTCCGGGCGACCCGGACGCGCCTTTCCCCTCTCAAAAAATACGGAAAAGGGAGTGTTTACGATGGAACTGCAATTTCTGGGCCATGCCTGCTTTTTGCTGGACGACGGTGCCTATCAGGTGCTGACGGACCCCTTCCTCACGGGGAATCCGCTGGCGGCGGCCAATACGGAGGAGGTGGAGGCGGACTTCATCTTGGTGACCCACGGCCACAGCGACCATGTGGGCGACGCCGCGGCCATCTCCCGGCGGACAGACGCCCCCATCTGCTGCACCGTGGATCTGGCCGACGCGGTATTTGCCCCCGCCGGTCTGCCTGTGCAGGGGGGCAATCTGGGCGGATGGTTCTCCACGCCCTTCGGGTCTGTCAAAATTGTGCCGGCCCTCCACGGCAGCGGCGTTCCCGGCTGTCTCTCCTGCGGGTTCCTCCTGGAGATGGGCGGCAAGAAGATCTACCACGCCGGCGACACCGCCCTGATCTCCGACATGGCCCTGCTGGCGGAGGAGAACATCGACGTGGCGCTGCTGCCCATCGGGGACTTCTACACCATGGGGCCCGCGGACGCGCTGCGGGCCGTGAAGATGATCCGCCCCAAGCTGACGATCCCCATGCACTACAACACGTTCCCGGCCATCGTACAGGACCCGGACGCCTTCGCCGCCTCCGTGCAGGCCGCCGGCTTCCAGGCCCGGGTCCTGCGCCCCGGCGAAAGCCTGTCTGTATAAAATTTCCTTTTTCTGAAGTGTCAAAAGAGCGCGGCTCCTGCGGGGCCGCGCTCTCGTTTTTATGGAGTAGTCTGGGCGGGAGATTCCGGAGCGGCGGGCTCGCCCATCCGCCGCAGCCGGGCGATGCAGGCCATGCAGGCGGGGATCAGGAATAGATCCGCCGCCACCCAGGCCGCCGGGGAGGCGAAGCAGGCCGCGGTATACCCCAGCGGCGGGACGAACAGCCACGCCACCACAGCCCGGGCGATCATCTCCAGCACCCCGGCCAGGATGGCAAAGACGCTGTACCCCATCCCCTGGATGGAGAAGCGGAGAATGTTCACCAGCGCCAGGGGGAAGAAGAACGCCGTGTTGATCACGATATACTGGCTGGTCAGGGAGACCAGCAGCTCCAGCTGGGGCTCGGCGGGGTCCAGGAACAGCATGGCGCCGGCGTCCGAGCCCAGCAACATCCCCGCAAAGCACCCCACCGCGCACACCGCCCCCAGCACGGTGCAGGCCCGGATCCCCTGCCCCAGCCGGTCCAGCTTCCAGGCCCCCACGTTCTGGCCGCAGTAGGTGGCCATCGTGGCCCCCATGGCGTCAAAGGGGCAGCACAGCAGCTGGAACAGCTTGGTTCCGGCGGCCACGGCGGCCACATACGTGCTGCCCAGGGTGTTCACCGCGGACTGGAGCACGATGGAGCCAATGGCCGTGATGGAGTACTGCAAGCCCATGGGCACCCCCATGGCGCACAGCGTGCCGCAGGCGGAGCGGTTCAGCCGCCGCTCCTCCCGGCTCATCCGCAGCACCGGGTACTTTTTGACCATGAGTGCCAGGCAGGCCGCGCCGGAGATCCCCTGGGACACCACCGTGGCGATGGCCGCGCCGGCTACCCCGGCCTCAAACCACAAAATCAGCGCGAAGTCCAGAAAGATGTTCAGAAAGGAGGCCAGCGCCAGGAAGTATACCGGCGTCCGGCTGTCCCCCAGGGAGCGGATGATCCCCGCCAGCAGGTTGTAGAGGAACGTGGTGGGGATGCCTAAAAAGATGATGAAGATATAGGCGTAGGCGTCGGCAAAGATGTCGGCGGGGGTGTGCATGAGGGTGAGGATCGTGCGGCACAGCAGCGCGGTGGCCACCGTGAGGACCGCCGCGAACGCCGCGGCCAGATAGGCCGCATTGGCCACGAACCGCCGCATCCGGGAAAAGTCTCCGGCCCCCATCTTCTGCGCCACGGGGATGGCAAAGCCGCTGCACACCCCCGTGCAGAACCCAATGACGAAGAAGCTGATGGAGCTGGTGGAGCCCACCGCCGCCAGGGCCTGGGCCCCCAGCAGCTTGCCCACGATCATCGTGTCCATCAGGTTATAGAACTGCTGAAACAGCATCCCCAGCAAGGTGGGGAGGGCAAAGCCCAGAATCAACCGCATGGGGCTGCCCACGGTCAAGTTCTTGGTCATCGGAACGTTCCCCCTTTGGCCCCCCCTTGGGAGGCGTTCCGCATCATTATAGTGATCCAGCCCACCGCTGCCTAGCGTTTTTTTGCACAATTTTGGGGAACAAATACGGGAGAATCCTGTGAGCACCCAACCCGGTCCAAAGCGCTAAAAAGCCGGGCGGAGGAGTCTCCGCCCCATTGCGGCATGGGGGGTCCGGTTGGCCCCGGTCAGGGGGCCGCCGGCGCCGCCGTCCCGATCGGCAGGCACACCAGCAGCTCAAACCGCCCCTCCCGGGGCCCGGCCTCCAGGGTGCCGTGATACCGCTCCGCGATCTCCCGCATACCGGGGATGCCGAAGCCGTGGGCGGTTTTATCACCCTTGGTGGTGGAGAGATCCGCGTTCACCAACCCGCCCAGGGGGTTCTCCACCCGCAGCATGAAGAGGCCCTTGTCCGCCTTGCAGCGGACGGTGATCCGCCGGTCCACCGCCCCCTGGCTCCCCTCGATGGCGTTGTCCAGGGCGTTGCCCAGCAGGGCGCACAGGTCCACCTCCGCCACCGGCAGCTCCGCCGGCAGGGAGACGGCGAAGTCCGCCGCGGCCCCCTCCCGCTCCAGGACCTCCGCCTTGGCGGCGAGGACCACATTGGCGGCCTCGTTCTCGCAGATGCGCCGGCTCCCCCGGAGGGCCGGGGAGTCGGCCAGCTGATCCAGATAGCCGGCAGCCCCCTGGTTGTCTCCGCGCTCCACCAGGCCACGGATCACCGTCAGGTGGTTCCGCAGGTCGTGGCGGAGGCGGCGCACCTGGGTCTCCTGCTGCCGGAGGCCCTGGTAGCAGACCTCCCGCAATCCCGCCAGACGGCTGGCCTGCTCCAGCCGCTCGTGGTCCGCCAGGATCAAAATGGCCAGCAGCAGCACCAGGGAGGTCAGCAGCGCGAAGGGCAGCACCACCATGCCCTGGTTCATGGCCACGGCATAGACCTCGACGGACTCGTACCGCCGGAAGGTCAGCAGTACCACGGCGATCAGAGCGCACAGGGGCATGGCCGCCAGACCCAGCACCAGCTTCCACAGCTGCCGGGAGAGCACCACCGGCTCCCGGGGCAGGCGGCGGCGCAGCAGCAGCCACAGCCCGCCGAACACCACCGGCCGGGCCAGGCGGGTCACCACGTCGTACCAGCTATAGAGGTCGTCCCCGCTCAGCAGCTGCAAATAGGAGTCCAGGAGCGCACACACGGACATCTCCAGACAGAAGAGGATGACGCATACCGCCAGCCGCCCCACCCGGTCCCCCCGGGTGCTCAGCAGAAACAGGGCGAAGAACACCGGCAGCGTGTAGAGCAGATTGGGGTCCCCGATCCAGATCACCATGCCGCTGGTGCCCGCCAAGGTCAAAAAGAGCAGCGCTTTCCAGAAGCGTCCTCTCCGAAACCGGACAAAGGGGACGCAGAGCCGGTAGAGGAAGAAGCCGCTGGCGGCCACCGTCAGGAAATACCCGACATAGAGCCAGAACTTCCAGAGAACATCCAACATCCCCTCATCCCTCCAGTTCCGCCCGGGTCAGGGCCAGCAGGGCGGAGGGCTGGCAGGACCGGCTGACCGGCAGACGGGTGCCGTTCCGCAGCACTACCTCTCCGCCCTCCATCCGGTCCACCGCCTCGGCGCGGACCAGGTACCGCTGGTGGATGCGGACGAAGCCGTCCCCCACCTCTGTCGCCACCGCGTCCAGCTTCCCGTAAAACGTGTACTCCCGGCCCTCCGTCACGCAGGTCACCTGCCGCCGGTCCGAGACGAAGTACAAAATATTGGCCATGGGGATGCGGTAGTGGGTGTCCCCGCTGCGGCAGATGTAGGCCCGGTCCAGCTCCCGCACCAGCGCCCCCTGGGCCCGGTCCAGCACCTCCTCCAGCTGCTCCGCCTTGGGGGGCTTTAAGAGATACCCCAGGGCCCCCACGGAATATCCGTCAAACACGTGGTCGGCGTAGCCGGTGACGAACACCAGCTGGAGGCCGCCGTCCGCCGCCCGAAGGCGCCGGGCGGTCTCCATGCCGTCCAGCTCCCCCATCTCCATGTCTAAAAACACGATGTCCAGCTCCCCGACGTGGCTCTCCAGCCAGCGGAGCAGCCCCTCCCCGGAGGAGAACTCCCAGAACTGCCCCTGGACATGCCGGGCTTCCAGCACCCGCTCCAGGGCGGAGCGGAGCACCAGCCGGGCGTCATATACATCGTCACAGATGCCGATCCGCAGCATCTTCCTCACCTCAAATACAGATTGCCTGCCCCCGCGGGGCAAGCGCCTCAAAGGCACGTGCCCATTCTACCACAGGCGGGGCCGTCTGCCAAACCAAACTTGACGGCAAAACCGCCAAACTTGACATCCCCGCTCCCGCCGATGCAAAACTTGACATCCAGGCCGCCGCAGATGACACCCCCGTTTGCGGCGGCCCCTTTTTCGCGGTACGCTGGTGCCAGCAAGGAGGGAAACACCATGACAAACACCATCACCCGCTCCCGCGTGCGGAGCGTCCTCACCACCCCGGCGGCCATCCCCCAGACGGGCCCCCGGCTGAAGTCCAACCTGGACACGGACCTCTTGAAGCTCATCGCCATCACCGCCATGCTGATCGACCACATCGGCGGGGCCTTCTTCCCGGAGGTGGGCGTGTTCCGCTGGATCGGCCGTCTGGCCTTCCCCATCTTCTGCTACTGCCTGACGGTGGGCCTGCTGTACACCCGCGACGTGAAGAAGTATCTCCTGCGGCTAGGCGTCTTCGCCCTGATCAGCCAGCCCTTCTATATTCTGGCCTTTCACCCGGTTGATCAGTTTGCGGCCAACCTCACTAACTGGAACATCTTCTTCACCCTGTTTTTGAGTCTCCTGGCCATGGTCGGTCTTAAGGAGCGGAAGTGGTGGCTGTTCATTCTGGCCTTCTTTACCGTCAGCTGGTGGAACTTCGACTACTCCGGCACCGGCATCATCCTGATGCTGATCTTCTACCTCTGCCGGAACCGTCCCGGCCTGGGCGCGGCGCTGTACGTCCTCAGCTACCTGTCCGCCCTGTGGAACGGCTGGCCGGAGGACCCCCTGTGCCTGACGGTGGGGAGCCTCTGCATCGACTGGTCCTTCTTCGCCGTCCTCGCCGCGCCGCTGATCTTCTGCGCCACCCACTCCCACATCAAGGTCAACCGCTGGTTCTTCTACGCCTTCTACCCCGCCCATCTGGCGGTCATCGCCCTGGCACAGAATGTCCTGTGAATCAGAAAGGAAATGATTTTATGTTAACTGTTCAAGACCTGCACAAATCCTATCAGGTGGGCAAGACCACCTACGAGGTCCTCAAGGGCGTGTCCCTGACCGTGGAGAAAGGGGAGTTCGTGGCCGTCATGGGCCCCTCCGGTTCCGGCAAAACCACGCTGCTCAACTGCATCTCCTGCTACATCCCCATCGACAGCGGGGAGATCACCCTGGGAGACCGGCAGCTGGCAAACCTCAGCGAGGACGCCCTGGCCCAGGTCCGCAACCGGCAGCTGGGCTTCGTGTTTCAGGACTTTCTGCTGCTGGACGGCCTGACGGTCCGGGAGAATATCCTCCTGCCCGCCATCATCGGCGGCACCGTCACCACCCAGACGGAGGCCCGGGCGGACCAGCTGTGCGACGTGTTCGGCATCACCGCCATCCGGGACAAATACCCGGCGGAGATCTCCGGCGGCGAGAAGCAGCG
>CAJFNE010000091.1 GCA_904393855.1 uncultured Oscillibacter sp.
GTTGGTCAGCCAGTTGCTCCTCTCATTGTAGCTTAGGCACGAGATGGAAAGAAAGCCGGACTGGCTGCTCGGCTTTCCTGCCCAAATTTATTGTAATAGCGAGGCGTGGAATATGAAGCGAATCCTGATCTGCTGGATGCTGCTGGCAATGCTCGCCGGCTGCGGCGCGGCCGGAGAACAGATGCCGGAGGAGGCCCCGGAAGCGATCCTGGAGGGAGAGACAGAGCCCCTCTCCGGCGAGGCCCTGACAGCCTCCGCCATGGAGGCGTATGCTGCGATCACGAAGGACCTGACCTTTACCCTGGATGTGACGACGGAGGACGCCGAACCCCTCACCCTCTCCATCACCCCGGAGAGCGCCTGGAACGTGGCGGGGCGGGAGAATCTGTTTCCCGACAGCTACCGGTGGGAGCCGTCCTCGGCCAGCACCTTTGGCGTGCAGTGGACCGATATGGAGAACAGGGGACTGTGTTTCACCATGACCGCCCCGGATGGGGAGGCCACCCTGCGGTGCTGTACCGGCAGGGACGCGGTAATGTGGAACGTAGGCGGAGAGGCCCACTACGCCCAGGTGACGGCGGCGGAGGACGGCGGGCCCGGCCTGGGGGATTTGCTGCGGGGGATCGCCGAGGATGCCCTGTGGGCCGCGGCGTTTTCCGCCCCCACAGTGGACGGGACTGAGACAGACTATGCGGAGATCGCCCGGCAGCTGAACGAGGCCATGGCGGAGAGCATCCGCGCGGTGCCGGACTGGGTCAGCTGGAAGCCCCTGGACTTCCAGGCCAGCGGCGCCAGCGTGTTTGACGCCTATAATGGTGAGCCGGGGAACTTCTGTGCCGGGATGGGGTTCCGGCTGCTGGTGGATGACCCGTATGGAGAGATGGCCAACAACTGGCAGGCGGGCGCCGGGCTGGGCGAGCCGGACGCGGACGGGTATTACAGCTATGGCGGGGAGACCCGTATCCAGAGGAACGAGGACGGCGGCTGGGCCTGCGACGGCCTGGCCACCGGGGGGAGCTCCGTGAGCCTGCCCCTGTCCGCCCCCGGGGCGGAAGCGCCGCTCTCGGAGCTGGTGGACGCCTTCTTCCTGACGGAGGGATTCAGCCATGACTGGCTGGTGCCATACTACATCCTGGAACACCCGGCGGAGGACATGGCGGCGCTGCCCGCCCTGCTGGACCAGCGGACCGACGGGGAGGCCCGGGAGCTGTGCGGCGTCCTGGGAGACTGCCTGCGGGAGCATCCGGACACCTGGGTCTGGACGATGGAGACGCTGGCGGCGGCTCTGGGAGACTACGGGGCGTATCTGCACACATAAATCTGCCAAGACCTGCATACAATGGAACTGCGGCCCAAGGCCGCAGTTCTTTGTATCTTGGGAGGCATGCGATGCGCAAACAGCTGTTTTTCTGGGAGCTGGCGGGCTTTCTCGTGACCGGTGCGCTGGGCTCCCTGCTGCACTTCGTCTACCAATGGAGCGGGGAGAACCAGGTGGCGGCGGCCTTCTCCGCGGTGAATGAGTCCACCTGGGAGCACATGAAGCTGCTGTTCTTCCCCCTGTTCCTGTTCTCCGTGGTGCAGGTGTGCGTCATGGGGCGCAACTACCCCAACTTCCTGGCAGTGCGGGCGGTCAGCATCCTGACGGGGCTGGTGCTGATCCCGGTGCTGTTCTACACCTACACCGGCGTGCTGGGCCGCAGTGTGGACTGGGTGAACATCGCCCTCTTCTTCCTGGCGGCGCTGGGGGCCTTCCTGCTGGACTTCCGGCTGCTGCGGCGGAGCAGGCTCTCGGCCCCCTGGCAGCAGATCCTGGGCCTCATCGTACTGTGGGCGCTGGCGTTCTGCTTCGTGTGGTGTACCTTCCACCCGGTGGAGCTGGCCCTGTGGCGGGACCCGGTGACCGGCGGATACGGCGTCTGAGCGCCGGAGAAGGCGGCCTCCGGCGTTTTGCCGCGGATTTTACGCGCACCACCTTGACCGCGTTCCCCGGACAGCGTATAATACAACATAACGAACAAAGGAGGAACCGATCATGGAGAAGAAACGCGTCTCCCAGTGGGTGATCGTTGGAATCTGCGTATTCTGCAACGCTGTCTGCGCCGGGCTGTGGCTGTACCGCGGTCTCTTCTGGGGCAACGGCGTGGAGTGGTTCTATGTGGCCGTGGGCGTGATCTGGGCGCTGGTGGCGCTGGTGTGGTGCGTCCGCCTGGCCAAGCGGCCCCGCAAACAGGACCCGGGCGAGGAGCTCCGGCATCTGTAAGGAGGGGAGACCGAGATGGACGAGCATACGATGGAACCGAAACTGACTCTGGACCCCCAGGCCGCCGCCCCGGTGCTGACCCTGGACGGGACTCCCGCCGCGCCTGCCGCCCCGGCGAAGCAGCAGGAGGCGCCCGCCGCCCAGCTGGACGACAGCATCCTCACGGAGGAGGAGCGAAAAATGGTGGAGGAGTTCTCCGCCAAGATCGACGTGATGAACTCCAACCAGGTGCTCCAGTACGGCGCCGCCGCCCAGAAGAATGTGGCGGAGTTCTCGGAGACCGCCCTCTCCTCCATCCGCTCCAAGGACCTGGGCGAGGTGGGACAGGCCCTGTCCTCCCTGGTGGTGGAGCTGAAGGGCTTCGGCGAGGAAGAGGAGAAGAAGGGACTCTTCGGCCTCTTCAAGAAGGCCGGCAGCAAGCTGGAGGCCATGAAGACCCAGTACGCCAAGGTGGAGGCCAACGTGGACCAGATCGCCCAGCAGCTGGAGCAGCATCAGCTGACGCTGATGAAGGACGTGGCCATGCTGGACCAGATGTACGAGCTGAACCTGAAGTACTACAAGGAGCTGACCATGTACATCCTGGCGGGGCAGAAGCGGCTGGAGGCCATCCGCACCAGCGACCTGCCCGCCCTGCGTGCCCAGGCGGAGGCCTCCGGCGCCCAGGAGGACGCCCAGCGGTACAACGATCTCAGCCAGATGTGCGAGCGGTTTGAGAAGAAGCTCCACGACCTGGAGCTGACGCGGGTGATCTGCATCCAGATGGGCCCCCAGACCCGGCTGCTCCAGGGCAACGACACGCTGATGGTGGAGAAGATCCAGTCCTCCCTGGTGAACACGATCCCCCTGTGGAAAAGCCAGATGGTGCTGGCTCTGGGCTTGGAGCACAGCCGCCAGGCCACTGCGGCACAGAGCGCCGTGACGGAGATGACCAACGAGCTTTTGAAGAAGAACGCGGACATGCTGCGGATGGGCACCGTGGAGACCGCCCGGGAGGCCGAGCGCAGCGTGGTGGACATCGAGACCCTCCAGCACACCAACCAGCAGCTGATCGCCACGTTGGACGAGGTGATGGACATCCAGCGCCAGGGCGCCGAGAAGCGCCGCGCCGCCGAGGCGGAGCTGGGAAGAATCGAGGGCGAATTGAAGCAGAAGCTCCTGGAGCTGCGGAACTGAGGAAGCGCCCGAACGAACAGAAAAACGGAACCGGCAGCACCCATGGGGTGCTGCCGGTTTCTTGTCTACCGGATCTGGATGCGCTGGGCGTCGTCGGGATGGACCGAGATCACGGCATCCGTCAGCTGGTAGAAAACGTAGTCGTGGAGCTGCCCGGACTGGAGGTCCGCCAGAAGCTGATCCTTGAAATCCAGGAGGACCGCCAGGTCGCTGCGGTTGGTCCAGTACAGGGAGACCTCCTGCTGGGCGGACTGGCAGTCGCTCCAGAACTGGAGCTCCATGCTGGTGCTGTCATAGCGGAAATCCAGCTCCAGCGTGCCGGGGGTCACGGTG
The DNA here is from genome assembly GCA_904393855.1 of uncultured Oscillibacter sp. Classification (GTDB taxonomy): domain Bacteria; phylum Bacillota; class Clostridia; order Oscillospirales; family Oscillospiraceae; genus Oscillibacter. The sequence continues at coordinate 3,770 of CAJFNE010000091.1, forward strand.
TCCCGGACCTCGATCACACCCAGGTCCCGCAGGTCCTGGCCCAGGTCCGGGCTGTGGCTGAAAATCGAGACGGTCTCCGCGCTCTCGTCCAGATCCACCACGGCGTGGAGCTGCTGGGTTTTCCCCGGCACGACCTGCTCGCCGCCGTAGGTCAGGGTGGAGGCCTCCACCAGCTGGATGCCCGCGCCGATGCCGGTCAGCAGCAGGCCGCCGCACAGCAGCCCCAGCATCGTCAGGCGGAACGTCCGCTTGTTATCCCTGCGTTTCATCTGCCATCACCTCCCTCTCCAGTTCCTCCCGCACGGTGGCCACCACCTGCGGCGGCACGGCTTCTGTGTCCTGCTGCGGGGCGGCGGCGGGCCGGCGGCGGTGCCAGATCAGTCCGCTGCCCAGGCCCAGCACCCCCACGCAGGAGGCCAGGATGCCCACGCAGCCCAGCACGGCGCCTGCCAGCGGCAGGCCCTGGGTCAGCCAGACCGCCAGCACCCCGAAGCAGAGCAGGGCCAGCAGCCCCAGGCCCACGAAGGGCAGGGCGCACAGCAGCAGGGCGGCGTTCCAGAGCAGCCAGGCCGCCAGGCGGCACAGCCGGGCGATTCCCCGGCCCAGCTGACGGAACAGGCGGCGCGGGGATGTGCGCCGCTGTCCGGGTCTGCCGGCGGGGGCGGGGATTTCCGCAGTCATGTTCATGGAGGGGTCCTCACTTTCCTCTGAAATGGGTTCCGCGGGGTCCGGGTTCCCCCGCGCGAACAGGCCCTTCACCCACGCGGCAAACCGGCGGGGCGCCGCGGCCACGGCACGGCCTGCCCGGGCCAGAGCGCCGGCGATGGTATGCCCCAGCCGCCGGAAGAAGCCGCCGGTCCGGGCCAGGGCCGGGCGCGGATCGGGCAGGTGCGGCAGCTTCCGGCCGGGGAGCCCACTGCCGTAGGAGGGGTTCACATGGTATGCCGCCAGGATCTCCGCCGTCAGCTGGCGGATGTCCCCGAAGTCCCGGATGGCCTCCTCTTCCGTGAGGCCGCTGGCCATCCGCATGTCGATGTGCTGGGCGTACTCCGCCAGGATATCCTGCTGCTCCGACTCCGCCAGCACGGCCAGGCCGCTTTGCAGTTCCTTTAAAAACGATTCCTTGTTCATGCTCGTTGCTCCTTTAGAAATCGGTTGACCTGCTGCTGGAACAGGTCCCACTCCGCCTCCAGGGTGTCCCGGTACAGAACGCCCGCGGCCGTCAGGTGGTAGTACTTCCGGGGCGGTCCCTCCGTGGACTCCCGGAGATAGGTCTCGAAGTAGTGCTCATTCGTCAGCCGTTTCAGCAGTGGGTAGATGGTGCCCTCGTTGACGTCCACCACCTTGGAGACCTCCGCCACCAGCTCATAGCCGTACATGTCCCGCTTGCGCACGGACTCCAGAACGATCAGCTCCAGAACGCCTTTCTTAAACTGTGCATTCATAGCATCTCCCCTTTGAGAATGATCCTACACCAAGTACTATGTATTGTCAAGTACTAATCGAAAAATAATACCAAGTGCGAAAGAAACCGCGCCCCCGGAGGGAGGCGCGGTGGATAGAATCAGGCCTGAAAACCGCGGGGGCAGCCGGGGAGGCTCAGACGGACAGGGAGTCCGCCAGCTCCAGGCCGGGGTTGTGCTTGGTGAGGAAGCCGATGCTCCACTCGCCGCCGAAGGCCACCAGCAGCCGGTCCCGGAAGTCCTCCAGGATGGCGGAGCCGGTGCAGAGGACCAGGTCCTCCGGCGGGCAGGGGCAGTTCGTGATGAGCCGCAGATGGTCGTAGGGCAGGCCCGTCATGTAGAGGTCCACGCCGTACTCGTTCTTCATCCGGTACTCGAACACGTCGAACTGCAGCGTACCCACCACGCCCACGATGACCTCCTCCAGGCCGGCGCCGGGGACCTTGAAGATCTGGATGGCGCCCTCCTGGGCGATCTGCTCGGTGCCCTTGATGAACTGCTTGCGCTTCATGGTGTCCTTGGGGGCCACCCGCATGAAGTGCTCCGGCTCGAAAGTGGGGATGCCGGAGAACTTGAATTTCTTCCCCGGCACGGTGACCGTGTCGCCGATGGCGAACAGGCCCGGATCGAACACGCCGATGATGTCCCCGGCGTAGGCCTCCTCCACGATCTCCCGTTCGGCGGCCATCATCTGCTGGGGCTGGCTCAGGCGCAGCTTCTTGCCGCTCTGGACGTGGTAGTACTCCGTGTCCCGCTGGAACTTGCCGGAGCAGATGCGCAGGAAGGCCAGCCGGTCCCGGTGGGCCTTGTTCATGTTGGCTTGGATCTTGAAGACGAAAGCGGAGAAGTCCTCGCTGAACACGTCCACCTCTCCCTGGTCGGATACTCGAGGCAGGGGAGGAGTGGTCATGCGGAGGAATTCCTCCAGGAAGGGCTCCACGCCGAAGGTGGTGAGGGCGCTGCCGAAGAACACGGGGGAGAGGGTGCCGTTCCGAACGGCCTCCAGGTCGAACTCCCGGCCGGCTCCCAGCAGCTCCACCTCCTCCCGGAGGGCGGCGGCCTTCTTCCCGCCGATCATATCCTCCAGGGCGGGATCGTCCAGGGCCACCTCCGCGGAGCTGACCTTCTTGCCCCGCTCCTCTGCCTGGAAGAACAGGATGCGCTGCTTCTCCCGGTCGTAGACGCCCTGGAACTCCTTGCCGCAGCCGATGGGCCAGTTGACGGCATAGGTGTCGATGCCCAGCTCCCGCTCCACCTCCTCGCACAGGTCCAGCGGGTCCCGGGTCTCTCGGTCCATCTTGTTGATGAAGGTGAAGATGGGGATGTGCCGCAGGGCGCAGACCTTGAAGAGTTTTCTCGTCTGGGGCTCCACGCCCTTGGCGCCGTCGATGACCATGACGGCGCTGTCGGCGGCCATGAGGGTGCGGTAGGTGTCCTCGGAGAAGTCCTGATGGCCGGGGGTATCCAGGATGTTGATGCAGTAGCCGCTGTGCTGGAACTGCATGACGGAGGAGGTGACGGAGATGCCGCGTTGCTTCTCAATCTCCATCCAGTCGGAGGTGGCGGCCCGGGCCCGCTTTCCCTTGACCTCGCCCGCCTGGGCGATGGCCCCGCCGTAGAGCAGGAACTTCTCCGTTAAAGTCGTTTTACCGGCGTCGGGGTGGGAGATGATGGCAAAGGTCCGCCGCCGGGTGATTTCTTCTTGCAGGGTGGGCATGGATGCGCCTCCTAAGACATGAGAATTACAGACTGGGATAATTTATCATAAAATATATGGGAATGCAAGGGGGGGAGGGGGCGCCGCTCTGCGGCGCGGGGGGATGCGGTGATCACCGCGGGATTCCACCCCCCATTCTCTTTTTGTTCTTGACAAAAAGAGAACGGGCCGTGGACGGTCCAAGAGAAAAAATCGCTTAGCGCAGAACCTGCGCATTCGCGCAGGTTCGCTTAAAACGGGGGTCTTCCGAATCGGTTCCGACTAGGACAGGGCAGCCTTCTACCGGCTCGCGCCGGACTGCTCACTTGCGCGAGTCTTGCGCCGCGTGTGCCAGTCTGGTGGAGAACTCGGGGTGGGTGTCGAAAGGCCCGCCCTTCTGAATGCGCTTGCGCTTTGTCTGGTGGTGGATGGGGGCTGGAAACGGGCGGATGTGGGCATCCGCCCCTACGGGGTATGAACGGGGCGGCAGG
>CAJFNE010000092.1 GCA_904393855.1 uncultured Oscillibacter sp.
GATCATGGAGGCCATCCACTCCGTGCTGGAGCGGACGCCGCCGGAGCTGGTGGCGGACATCTCCACCAACGGCATCGTCATGACCGGCGGCGGCAGCCTAGTCTCCGGCTTCGACAAGCTGGTCACCGCCCGCACCGGCATCCACACCGTGGTGGCGGACGACGCCATCAGCTGCGTGGCCCTGGGTACCGGCAAGAGCCTGGATTCCCTGAACGCCATGCAGGACGGCACCATGAACCTGAGCCGCCGGAAACAGATGAATTGACAGAGGTTCTGCCTCTCAGCTGAAACGAGGTCCGGGCCAAAAGCCCGGACCTCGCGCTCTCCCGTCAGGTCTGCCCCGCGTTCTGTCCCCGCTCCTCCCGGTAGGCCCGCACCTGGGCCGCCCATTGGGCCCGGTCCCGCTCCGTCAGGGAGCGGAGCACCCGGCAGGGGTTCCCCGCGGCCAGCACCCGGGGCGGCAGGTCCCGGGTCACCACGGACCCGGCAGCCACCACGGTTCCCTCTCCGATGGTGACGCCTGGCAGCACCACCACATTCCCACCCAGCCATACGCTGTTCTGAATCGTGATGGGATGGCCGAATTCCAGACCGGTATCCCGGGACTCCGGGTCCAGGGGGTGCCCGGCGGTATACAGGCACACCCGAGGGCCGAACATCACGTGGTCCCCGATGGCAATGGGGGCCACGTCCAGAAAAACACAGTCGTAGTTGGCGAAAAACGCGTCGCCAATGGAGATCTGCGTTCCGTAGTCACAGCGGAAGGAGGGCTCGATCCAGCTGCCCTCCCCCAAACGGCCCAGCAGCTCCCGGAGGAGCGCCGTCCGGCCCGCGTAATCCGTGGGGTCCATCTGGTTATAGCGCCAGGTCAGCCGCTTGGCCCGGTCCCGGGCGGCGGCCAGCTCCGGGTTGCCGGCGTCATACAGCTGGCCCGCCAGCATCCGCTCCTGTTCTGTCATAGAGGGTCTCTCCTTTCATATCCCCGCCAGTAAAGCACAGCCCCAGCGGTTTGTCAACGGAAAATCTTGCATTTTCCCTCCAATCTGATATAGTGGTGAGGCAGCGGAGGCCCGTGGGAAGTTCCCGGTCTCTGTCGCGCCGCCCCTCTGAGAAACGCACAAAAGGAATGATAGAATGCTTCAATTCAAACCTGTCACGAAGCAGGACGCCGGCAAGCTCCGCAAATACTACCAGGACTGCCAGTACGGCCTGTGTGAATACTCCGTGGGCACCAAGCTCATGTGGCGCAACTCCCTCCATCCCGCCTGGGCGGAGATCGCCGGGTGCCTGGTGGTCCGCAACTGTATTGACGGGCAAATCGTGTTCGACTATCCGGTCCCCGGCCCCGAGGGAGACGAGGACGCGGCTCTGTCGGCCATTGAGGCGGACTGCCTGGACCAGGGCATCCCCCCCGTGATCTCCGTGGTGCCGGACTGCAAGGCCCCGCACCTGCTGGAACGGTATCCCTATGCCTGCGTCAGCAACATCCGCACCTGGCAGGACTATATCTACTACCGGCAGGACCTCCAGCTCTTCGCGGGGCGGCGGTACTCCGGCCAGCGCAACCACATCAAGAAGTTCCGCACCCAGTGGCCCAACGCCTCTTTCCGCCGGCTGACCGCCGCCGACTGCGGCGTCATCGAGCAGTTCTGGAAGGACTACGAGGCGGAGTTCCCCAAGAGCGCCAACGCTAAGGCCGTGGACGAGCTGACCCAGGCCAAGCGGATGCTGCGGATGCTGGACAGGAACTATTTCGTCGGCGGCGGCATCTTTGATGGGGACAAGCTGATCGCCCTGTCCCTGGCGGAGCAGTGCGGCGACACCCTGATCATCCACATTGAGAAAGCCCTGTACTCCTACACCGGCGTCTACCCCACCCTGGTGCAGGCCTTTGCCGACGCCTTCGGCGGGGACTGCCAGTGGATCAACCGGGAGGACGACGCCGCGGACCGGGGCCTTCGGACCTCCAAGCTCCAGTACGGCCCCGCCAAGCTGGCGCCCAAGTACCGCTTCGAGCCTCAGAACGCCCTGCTGCGCCATGTGAGCGCCCTGCCGGAGCTGAAAACCGAGCGGCTGACCCTGTCCGCCCTGACGGAGGCGGACATCCCCGCCTACAACGCCCTGGTGCTGGACGGCGACCGCAACCGCTGGTGGGGCTATGACGACGTAGGCGGCCTGGGCGGCCCTGTGGAGGAGCGCAGCTTTTACGACGTGGCCCAGCGGGATTTTGCCAATCGGCAGGCGGCCAACTTCGCCGTCCGGCTCGATGGGCAGCTCATCGGCGAGGCGGTGCTCTACCGCTTTGACTGCCAGGGCAGCGCGGAGCTGGGCTGCCGGATCGCCGCGGACCACGACGGCCACGGCTACGGCACGGAAGCCTTTGCCGCCGTGGCGAACTGGGGCCTCTATAAGGTGCATCTGAGCCGGGTGGTGGCCAAGTGCTACAAGGAGAACACGGCGTCCTACAAGATGCTCTCCTCCTGCATGCGCAAGAATGGCGAGGACGAGACCTTCTACTACTTTGAAAAGCTGGTATAAACGCCAAAGGACGGCGCGCCGCATCTGCGGCGTGCCGTCCTGCTGTATCTCGCTTAAAATCCCGGTCGGCCGTCCTCCCGGCTCAGGTGCTCCGGCCCGAAGCTGTGGGGCAGCAGCTCCGGCAGGGTGAAAACCCGCTCCTCCCCCGCCCCGTTCAGGCAGAGGATCTCCAGCTCCGGCGCGAACTCCCGCATCACCTGGCGGCAGATGCCGCAGGGGACGCAGAAGTCCTCCCCCCGGCCGGCGATGACGATCCGCCGGAAGTCCCGGTGTCCCTCCGCCACGGCGTGGGAGATGGCGTTGCGCTCGGCGCAGATGCCGGCGGGATAGGAGGCGTTCTCCACGTTGCAGCCGGTGAACACCGTGCCGTCGGCGCACTCCAAAGCGGCCCCCACAGGGAAGTGGGAGTAGGGCACATAGGCCCGGTCCAGCATGGCGACAGCCGCGGCCTTCAGTTCTTCATGGGTCATGGGAATCCACTCCTTTTGTGTCAGGATATGCCGTCCGGTTTCCGCCGCCGGGCCCACCGGAAACAGAGCGCGGCGGCCAGCGCCAGCAGCACCGTCCCAGCGCCCAGGGCGAAAAGGTAGGGCGGCGCGTTGGGATAGGTGAGATTGGGGTGGAGCTCCAGCAGCCCGCCGAAGAGGTAGAGGCCGAAGCCGACGTCGGCATCGGTGATAAAAGTGCCGTCGGGCCTGGTAATGAGGCTGTACAGGCGAACGGTCTCAAACGCCAGGTACACTGCCAGGAGAGACAATGCAATGCCGGGGATCATGTGCTTTTTCATGGCAGGCTCCTTTCCCAGTCTGCGGAGAGGTTTCTCAAGCTAGATTGGGGGCCCGAACTCCTTTTTCAAGGCGGGCAGGTCCCGGGGGTCCACCCACTCCTCCGAGTACCCGCAGGTGCAGCAGACATAGCGGTGGACCCGGGGCACGGAGATACCGGAGACGACAATGGGCGGCCGGTTGCCGTCGCTGCGGTCCGTGATGGTCCCGAAAATCCGCAGAAGATCGGTGCCGCCGCACTTGGGACAGGTGCCGCTTTGCTTCATGGCAAGTCCTCCCTTACGACCAGTCGGTGCCCCGCTGAGGGCGCACATCTACATCCATAATATCCTTGGCGTCGTAGAATTGCAAGTACCGATCCCGGGAATAGCGCAGGGTGGTGCCGTCCGGGTGGAGCCGGTCGCAGATCACGGCGCAGATGTCCTTTTTGATATAGCTGAAGCTCTCGATGCCCACGGAGCAGAACACCCGGAAGCCCTGGCTCTGGAGGTACTGGAACACCGGGCCGGTGTTCTGCCAGTCGTTGCCGTCGGGCCGCTCCCCGTGGGGGTAGAACAGGATCGTGGTGGGACCCACCAGGCTGCCCACCTCGTCCAGCCACCGCGCTGTATCCGCCTGGATGGTCTCCAGGGATTTGCTCCCCAGGCGGATATGGCCCCAGGTGTGGCTGCCGAAGGTCCAGCCGGTGCGCTTGAGCTCCGCGATGATGGGCTTCACCGCCTCGATCTCCTTCTGGCGGCCCGCCTCCTGTGCCTCGGTCCAGCTCTTGGTGTCCGTCTGGGTCCGGTAGCCCAGGATCCCCTCATAGCCCGTCAGGCTCAAACAGCCCTTGGCGCCGAACGGGGAGAAGTCCGGGTGCTCCTCCACGAACTGGTCCAGGATGGGGATGGCATCCAGGTCCCGGCTGACCACCTCGTTGCCCTGGGGGTCCTTGCCCCAGGAGGCGATTTTGCCGTCCTCGCCGATCACCAGCTTGTAGGTGAAGCCGTTGGCCAGCATGTATTCATAGTAGTTGGTGTCATCGTAGGAGAGGACCAGGGGTTTCTTCCCCTCCGGAAGATACAGGGTGTTCCGCACCATCTTAGGCATGCCGTCCTCGCCGGTGGTCTCGCTCCAGACATCGCCGATGTCCACCAGCACGTAGCCCTTGTCGTAGACGCTCTGGAGGATCTTCCTATACTCGTCCGCCGTCACCATGTAGTCGTCGATGCCGTTGGCCTGGGAGTCCCCGTCAAAGGCCAGCTCCGGGTAGGCCACCACCGGGTGGAAGAACAGGTGCTCCACGATGCCGTCCCAGGCCGCGTAGTTCACCCCGTCCCGGACGCCGCCCTCCGGCATCACCGTGGGGTCCAGGATCGTGTAGGGCTCGGGCTCCGGCTCCTCCGGCTGGGTGGTCTTCTCGGAATCCGGGGCGGGCGTGGGGCCGTCGGTCCCCGGGGTGGCACAGCCGGCCAGGGAGAACAGCATCAGCAGCATCAGCAGTGCGGTCAGGAAGTGGCGCATGATGGAACATCCTTTCTGTCGAATTTCGTCGTTGCTGTTAGTATAGCAGGAAATCCGAGCGGAAAGAACAACAAAAAAATGACAAATGAAAACAGGACGGCAACGGCCGTCCTGTCCGCTTGTATTACCGCTTGTCCCCAGGTTTGAAAATGGCCGCCATCATCACACCGGCCACCACGGCGGCGGTGACTCCCCCTGCCGCGGCGGTGAGCCCGCCGGTGAGGACCCCCAGCCAGCCGTCCGAGGCCACCGCCTCTTTGACGCCTTTGGCCAGGGCGTGGCCGAAGCCCGTCAGGGGCACGGTGGCACCGGCACCGCCCCAGTCCGCCAGGGGCTGATACAGTCCCGCCGCACTGAGGAGTACCCCGGCCACCACGTAGCCCGTGAGAATCCGGGCCGGAGTCAGCTTCGTGGTGTCGATCAAAATCTGGCCGATGGCGCAGAGCAGCCCCCCACAGAGAAACGCGTTCAGATAGTCCATATTCTCTCCTTCTGCCTCCAAGCTCTCATAACAGCGTCAGTATGTCCGTTTTCCAGCGGATTATGCGAGAGCGGGCCTGGACATCTGCCCAGGCCCGCTCTCTAAAAAGGAAAGTTATGGAATGGTATCTAAGCAATATCTGAGGTTACTCCGCATCCTGAAGGGCATCATAACCCTCCTCGCCGGTACGGACTTTGATCACGTTTTCCACGTTGTAAATGAAGATCTTACCGTCTCCGATGCTGCCGGTGTAAAGCACTTTTCGGGCGGTATCCACCACCAGGGACACCGGCAGTTTGCTGATAACGATAGACACCTGGATGCTGGGCAGCATGGTGGCTTCCACTCTGGCGCCGCGGAAATAGCCTTCCGTCTTGCCCCGCTGCTCGCCGCAGCCCATCACGTTGGTGGCGGTCATGCCGGTGATGCCGATGTCAAACATGGCCCGCTTCAAGGTATCGAAACGCTCCATCTTGCAGAGGATGTACACACGGGTCATCTTGATGCCTCCGGTGCTGACCGGCTCCGCCGCGCTGGGAGATTCCTCCACAGGGATAGCCTCCTGGACAGGAACAGCCTTGGAGGCGGCAGAAGGAGCAGCGGCGGCGCTGTCGGGGGTGTCATCGTAGGCAAAGGCAAAGCCGCCGTAAGCGGACGGCAGGCCGTGCTCCGTGATGTCCAGGCCCTTGATTTCCTCCTCCGGAGAGACCCGCAGGCCCACCGTATGCTTGAGCAGCTGGAAAACGATGGTGATGGCAGCGATGGTCCAGGCGGCTGTGGACAGCACCCCCAAACACTGGACGCCCAGCATGCTGAACCCGCCGCCGTAGAACAAGCCTCCGTCCACCGCGAACAGGCCCACCATCAGTGTGCCCGCGGCGCCGCAGACGCCGTGGACCGAGATGGCACCCACCGGGTCATCGATTTTCAGCACGGAATCGAAGAAATTCACAGAGATGGGCAGCAGGAAGCCGGCCACGATGCCGATGATAGCGGCGCCGCCGATGGACACCGCGTCACACCCGGCGGTGATGGCCACCAGGCCGGCCAGAGCGGCGTTCAGCGTCATGCCCACGTCCGGCTTCTTGTAGCGCAGCCAGGTGTAGAGCATGGTCACGCAGCTGGCCACGGCGGCAGCCATATTGGTGTTGACAAAGATCAGGCCAGCGGAGACCAGCGTGTCGTCCCCCGTCATGGAGACGGTGGATGCGCCGTTGAAGCCGAACCAGCAAAACTACAGGATAAATACGCCCAGAGCGCCCAAGGACAGGTTGTGGCCCAAGATGGCCCGGGGCTTACCCGCCTCGTCGTACTTGCCTATCCGGGGGCCAAGGGTGGCGGCGCCGATGCAGGCGCAGATACCGCCCACCATATGGACCGCCGTGGAACCGGCAAAGTCATGGAAGCCCAAACCGCTGAGCCACCCACCGCCCCAAATCCAGTGGCCGGACACGGGGTAGATGAAAGCGGAGATGCAGAAGGAGTAGATGCAATAGGAGATGAATTTCGTCCGCTCCGCCATGGAGCCAGAGACGATGGTGGCGGACGTAGCGCAGAAGACCGTCTGGAAAATCAGATAGGCAAACAGGGGCACGCCCTCCGGCAGGATCGCAGAGTAGTCTCCTCGAACCATGGGATCAAGCCCGCCGATCAGCGCCCCGCCTCCGGCAAACATCAGTCCAAAGCCCAGCAGCCAGTAGGTGGGAGTGCCAATGCAAAAGTCCATCAGATTTTTCATAAGGATATTGCCGGTGTTCTTGGCCCGCGTGAAGCCAGCCTCACACATAGCGAAGCCTGCCTGCATCAAAAAAACAAGAGCGGCACCCACAAGGACCCATATCGTATTGACAGCTGAATACATCATGTTCCCTCCCCAAATCACTGTGGGCGGCGACCGCGCGTCACGCCGCGCCTTGGAATAAATACGGCAAGGGCGTCTGTGAGATGGTCTCACAGGCGCCCTTGCCTTCGATACAAAAACTATATCACAGAGAAAGAAACTGCGTCAAGGCACGTTCTCCACAAGAAAATTGCCGAATTGTCCAAAAACTTATCCGAATTTTATATAATTTACC
>CAJFNE010000093.1 GCA_904393855.1 uncultured Oscillibacter sp.
GTGGTTCTCCGGCGGAAAGAACACATCATAGCACCTCTCCGCGTCCACGTAGGGCGGGTCCGCGTAAATGACGCCGTCGATCCGGTCCCGCTTGGGGATTAGCTCCAGCGCGTCCTGGCTCTCCAGCACGATGCTCCGCAGCCGCCGGCTCACATCCTGCAGCCGCTCCGCAATCACATCCGGGTCGATGGTCTTGATTCCCACGGAATTGCCGGTTCCGCTGAAGCTGCCGTACATAGCCAGCAGGAAGGCGGCGGCGCGCACCACGTCGAACAACTGTGCTCGCCCCTCCAAAATCCGCAAAAGCTCCTGCGCCTGCTCCTCCGTAAAGCATGTCCGGTCCCGGAGGACCTCTCTCTCCTCCTCGATGTGTTTGTAGTAGACCGTCTCATGGGCGGCGATGCCGCGATAGAACGCAAACGGGGTCCTCCCATGGATCGGGAGGAATTTCAGCTCCCGGGTCAACGCGTTCAGCTTTTCCTTGATACAGCAAAAGACATTGAACAGGTCGTTGCTGAAATCGTTATAAATATCCAGCCGGCCTTTCCTGGGTTCCAGGGCCAGGGTCAGCGCACCGCTTCCGCCAAACGCCTCCAGGAACTGCTTGGCGTCCGGCGGGATCATCTGCCGGATAAACGGAATGAGCTTTTCCTTGCTCCCCATCCAGGGAAACGGAGGTCTAGCGATGGCCATCACCTCCCGCCTCCGCAAGCAGGCGTTCCTCCATGCCGCGCAGCATGCCCTGCCGGGCAGCTTCCAGGCCGCGGATCATCCGGGCCAGGTGCTCTTCGGTTTGTCTGGCCTCCCCGAAAGTCCTGATGTAGAAGTATCCCTCCCGGCTGCTGCCGATGGGATGGCCCTCCTGCCGCAGATGATTCACCATCTCATGCAGCCTGGATTCGCTGACACCCAGGATGTCCTGGAGCCTCCTGCCCCGCACCGCATGCTGCCGGCCTGGACACGCACTTTTCAAATATGCCAGCAGCTGTTCTTCTTTTCGCATGATGACTCCCTTCCGGGTCCCGTCTTCCCGAAAAAGGGCATAAAAAGAAGGGGCCGCTGTCCCATTCAGGAAAACGGCCCCGAGTATGTAGTGTCTGATTACAGGGTCATATCCCACCCCTGTTTGGGCTTTGTCCGCAGAGGCTGAAACTCCCGGTCATTCCGCCGGATGTAGGCGGTCTCCGCTGTATTGAGCCGGTATCCCCGCTGCTCCAGCAGGGCTTCCCCGAATCCAACGGTATCCATACAGTCCCGCAGGAGAGGGTTCCTGAAGCCTCCCCGCTTTTCCAGCTCCCGCTTTCCAAAGGCCCCCACCTCGTCCGCGCGCATGAAATCGTAACAATGCAGATTCTGGGCGATGTCCAGCGCCTCCGGGAGCCGGTGGCAGCCTTCATATTCTAAAGCTCCCGTGAATTTATCCAGGAAATCCGGCATCCCCTGCCCCTGCTCCTCCAGCAGGAAGCCCAGATCATTGCCGTCCCGGAGCAGGTCCTCCAGATCCGCGTACTCCTCGGGGAGTATGGCGATCCCCGGGAGAGAGCAGCGCACCTCCAGCAGTTCACACTCTGAAATACTTTCTGCTTTCATTTCCCGTAGGGCTAAGGCGGTCTCCCCCAGCCGCCCGTCTTGCTCCACAACGGCATGGTCCGGCAGGCAGATCCAAGCGCCTTTGGGCACAGCGGGAGAGGCCAACCGCAGCCGCAGGCTCCAGTCCGTCTCCCACAGCTTGTCCAGGTTCGTGCCGTCGTAGACCTGCCGGGGTTCCCGGCCAGGGAGCACCACAAAGCAATCTCCCATAAAGATGCCGGGGTGCTGGTCCTCATAGCGGCGTCCGATCTGCTCCAGATCGGCATAGGGAATCGCTGCCTCCGGCAGCTCTGCTTCATAGCGCAGGTAGTATTCTCCCAGCGCCTCGTAGCTTCCCACCGGGCAGAGGACTTCGTAGTCTGAAAGGGACAGCAGGCAGTTGATGGCCTCCTGGACCTTTTTCCGGTCCATCTTCAAAACCGCTGCCAGCAGCTCATCCCCCTCTTGTCCCGAGACCTCTTTCAGCTGTCCTGTGGTCAGCATGACCGCCGACATCTGATATTTCTCCCGAACGGAGAGGGTTTTCAGCCGGTCCAGGAGCCACTGTTTTTCGATGTCGTTCGCGGGCTGTCCGAACTTTTCTTCTCTGGATTGGTCCATATCGATCACCTCATTTCCATACCGCCCTGTCTCAGCTGCCGCTCCTGCTCCGGCTGGAGGCGGGGCAGCAGTCCCCCGTCTTTCCGGCGGAGCAGGCCGTAGTCCGTGATGGCCGCGTCTCCCTGCTCCAGCCATCTCTGCCCGACCCGGGCCACCTGGGGCGTCTGGAACAGCTCCTCCGGCAAGTCCGGATACTTCTCCCGCAGAACCAGCTCCGCGTACTCCCAGCTCTCCGCCACCTCCGGCCGGAGTTCATATTCGTCCAGGGCCTCTGCCAGCTCCGCGGCCTGTTCCAGATCCGGGCGTCCGCTGGCTGCCAGCAAGGCCTTGTACCTGGTGAAGTCCCTCGCGTCCCAGACACGCTGCTTTTGCGCCAGCAGTCGGGCAAAGGCGTTGGCCTGTTCGATCCCGCCCTCGTCGTCTATCGCGTCGTCGATGGCATCCCGAAGGAAAGGAATCCGGCAGTCGATACAGCGGAACGCGCACTCCTCCAGCGAAGCCGCGTCCACAGCCTCCACCACGTTCCAGATCGCGCCGTCTATTGCGGGGAGATCCAGGGTTGCGGTCCGGTCGTTGTCGTAGGCGGGATCGTCAAAGAATCCCTTCCGCACCTCCAAGACGACCGGAGCGCCGGAGCGGTGGAAGTACGGCATGATCTCCCCGCGGTTGTAGACTTCTTTGAAATCATTACCTGGCTCCACATAGCCCCGTCGGGTGAAGATGCCGCCATGCTCCTCCTGATACTGCTTCCCGAACACCTCCAGCAGTTCCTTTTGATATTCGCTGCCCTCCTCCGTGGTATCCAGCAGGGCCATGGCCTCCTGGGGCAGCATCCCGTTCCCATACAAAAGCGCCCCCAGCTCCCGGTGGTTGGAAACCTGGGGCGCCAAGAGGCAGATGTCCGCGTTATAGGTCAAATTGATAAGACGCGGCAGGGGGATGGGGCCTTTCTGCCGCGCCTGCTCCATCTGCAGCAGGCCGTCCAGACCCATGCGGTCGTCTTCGCTCAGCATGGTCAGCCGCTGGGCCAGAAGGTTCAGCTCATACAGATTCACGTCATCTCCGATCATGATCCACGTGATTCCCTCATACCAGATATTGGTCAGCTCATTGCAGCAGTCCCGGCCGTCTTCGATCCGGGCTTTCTCCAGGGCATCGTGGAACTCCGCCCAGGTGGCCGGCATCTCCAGGGTTGCGGCGGTCTCGTAGGCGTTTGGTGTTTTGTTGCTGATCTCCACCTCAAAGACTTTCTCAGCCAAGGGTCATCCCTCCTCTCTGGATTCCCTGCCGGCCCGGTTTGGGTTCTTGTCCCATCTTTTGAACCATCTGCCCGTCCCGCCGCTCCACCAGGCCGTACTCCGTGAGGTCGCTGCCGTATTTCTGGATCAATGCATCGCCAAACCGATACAGGTCCACGCAGGGTTTCAGCAGCTCCACGGTCTGACCGTCCAGGATAGCGTGAAATTCCTCCAGCGCGATGTCCGCCGAGGTATAGGTCCGCGTTTCTAGAAGATACTCGTCCAGCCGCTCTCCCAGCCGGATCGCCTCCTCCGGGTCGGTACACCGGACCGCGTGCAGCACCGCCTTGTATTTCGGCAGCAATCCCGCCTGCTCCACGTCCCGCACCGTCAGGGCCAGGTCGTTCAGAATCTCTATCTCGCCTGCGCAGTCCATTCCCTCCAGGAAACCGGGGAGGGCGCTGTCCACCGTCTGGACGCCCACGTTGCGCCAGGACGCGGCGCCTGTCTCCCGCAGAGCTTCCTCCAGCTCCTCCGGCGTGGCGGGCAGGTCCAGCAGGGCGGTTCTATCGGATAGCCTCTCGTTTGTGACACATAGGCGAAAGATGTATGGCGGCTTCTCCATGCGCTCCGGCGCCGGCGGGGCCTGGATCATGCTCCGGGTCCTGACCACATAGCCTCCGCCGGAGAGATAAATCCCCTGCTCCCGCTCCCGGCTCTCTTTCCCGATCTCCTCGTAGTTCAGCATTTTTTGGACGCTCTCCGGCAGTCCCCGGTATTTCGGCAGCCGGCCGCTCTCCACATAAATCCGCCCCAGCTCCTCGTCCCGGCTGACGGACGCCTCCACCCGGCAGCTGTCCACGCTGGCGGCCAGGTCCCGGAGCCGGGCCAGGGGCAGCCGCTGTTCAAACGTGGGGGACTCCATCCGCAGCAGCCCCCGGAACGCGGTGCGCTGCGCCGCGTCCAGGCGCGCCAGCCGCAGCGCCAGATCGTTCAGCTCCAGCAGCTGTACCTTCGCCGTGATGAGGTGAAAGATTAACTCCTTGAAATCCAGGTATTGGTCGATCCGGACCCGCAGCTTCTCCCCCTCCTGGAGTCGGACCCGGTCCATGGCGTCCAGCAGCTCCCAGGGCTGGGCCGGCAGGTCCAGCTGGGGGAAGATGGTCTGGGAGGTGTGTTCCTGCATCAGCTGCACCTGGAATACCTTACCCAAGGGTCATCCCTCCCATCTCCGGTTCCTGGATGCTCTCCTCCTGAAAATTCGCCATGAAATCCGGGTCCTCCATCAGTTGCCCCCTGAGTTCCCGGTAGAAGTAGGCGAAGCCCTCGCCGTCCATGCGGTCCGTGTCCTCCAGAATGAATGCGTACCACTGGCGGCAGGCTTCCTCCAGAAACGCATCCTCGATTTTCTCCGCAAACACCCTGCCCTTCGTCCGCTGTTCCGGCTTGTTGAACGGCTGGTCGGCCTCCATCTGCTGCCGCACCTCGCCAAACCGCTCCTGCTCCGTCTGGATGCTCCAGTCCTTCCACTGCCACAGGTGGACGTAGAGTTCCCCGCCATCCACCTCGATCTCATGCTGCTCAAAGCCCTCTCCCCAGCCGTCGGACGCCTGGCCGCTGAGGTAGTCCTTGAGTCCGGACAGCTCCCTGGGCGAGAGTTCACCGATCACCTGGCACTCTGCCACGCCCCAGAGACGGCCAGCCCGCTCCTCCACGGTAAACACTGCCGCATGCACCTTAGCGTCCAGGCTATCCTGTTTCCCATACCAGTGCATGAGTCCTCGCTCTTTTTCCTCCGGCATCCGGTTTTTGACCAGAGCACGCAAGATCTGGCTCTCATAGTCCAAAAGGGTCTGTCCATCCCATACCTCTCCGTCCTCGGATAGGTCGCCCCATTCGTCCCGCGGGTAGAAGTCGGCGGTCAAGGGCATGTACATCTTCAGCAGCGTGGGCTGCGGCGGCAGGACGGTGAAGCGGTCCTCCCCGATGACAACGCCCAATGCTCTCCCACAGTCCCACTTCACATGGAAGGTACCCTGGTCATCGATCTGGTCCAGGGTCCCCATGGAGCCTGGCGGGATGGGGCGCGGGTCGTTCCCCATCTCCGTGAGCTTGATCCGGCTGCCCGCGGGGTACTGTTCCCGCAGAAATTCCAGCCATTCCTTTGCAATCTTCATGTTCCCAATCCTCCCATTCTCAGTTCTCTACCGGATCGCCGGGGATTCTCCTCCCCGGCGAAGTCCCATAGAATATCATCCACTGCCTCCCGCACCGCCGGATCATCCGTCAGCGTCTCGTGGCGGAAGCCGGTGGTGTTCCGGTAGGGCAGCTCCTCCCGGATGGTCTGGAGGTATTCCCGCGGGTCCGTGAACTCCTGCCGCTCCCCGCTGGCGTAGGTCACCCGGCCCACCAGCGGTTCCTGCCGGCGCATTCTCTGCTGACGCAGGTCATCTGAATAGAACAAACCCGCCTCCTCACGGGAAGCGGGCCGCAGAGCGCTTATTTGATTTTCCGTTGGGTCATTTCTGTGCGATGCCTGGTCTTCTTTTTTCCGTTTCCGCATATTCGTCTCCTCCTTCCCTCGATTTGGCAACCGGAACCATACCACAACATCTCCAGGATGTCCAGCTCTTTTTTGCGGGCCTGCCGCTCATTCCATCCCGCGCATCTGGAATCCCGGCTGCCGGAGCTTGTCCATGGAGAGGATCTCCTGTAAACTGGCTGCCCCGCGATAACAGATGTAACCATACGCGTTGAAGCTTCCCTCCTCACGTCGGATGCGCTGTTCGCCATACTTCTGATAGTTATAAAATTCATGCAATTCCCCGTCATACTCAAAACGCCCGGATTCACGGATCATGTATCTGCCGTACTCCTCCGGCGTTTTGACATCCGGCACGAAGTCAAAGTCCGCCAGATTTTCCGCCAGGGCCTTGATTTGCCCGGCGCCCTCCGCCCTCGCCAACAGCACAGCCGCGGCCAGCTTGGGCAGCTCCTTCCTGTCCAGCCGGGAGATGGCTTCCGCCATCTCGTTGAGGCTCTCCAGCGACTCCTCCTCCATGCGTATGGCGTCAGCCACCGCGCTGGGCAGGATGTCATACGCGTCTTCCAGGCAGCTGTCGTCGGGGATCAGGCCCGCCCTCTGGAGGAACCGCTCCACCCGTCTCGCCGGCATGGGGAGCTGGAAATAGGCCTCCTCCCGCTCCGGCTCATACCTGCTGGTCATTTTGACGCCCAGAACGGCGCTGTTGTAATCATAGTCCGGAAAGGCCCCGCCCTGGTATAGGTGCAGCATCTGCATCCCGTTGTCATAGACCACGCCATAGGGTGTCACGGTTCCCGCTCCATGGCGGATGAGACCTATAGCCACTCTCTCGCCATTGACATGCTCCAGCGTTTCTGCGTCGCACCCCGGGTTCAACGTCAGAAAATGCCACTTCCCAACCTCCTCCAGATCTGAGAAGTCCGAGATCACGGTGGCCTTTTGGCAGCAGAAGGTCAGGTTAATGAAATCCTTTATATCGGAGAGGTCCAGCTTCTCCGCCATCGCCTGGAATTGGATGATCTCATCTTCGATGAAGCTGTCCAGCCGCTTGATGAGATAGTCCAGCTCATCCAGATTGACCTCTGTCATCTCCAACCGCTGCAAAATGGGGTACTCCTCTGGAGCCACATCGATTTGGCAGTCCCGCTTTACCGCATCTCCCATCTCCATGGCCTGGAGCATCCTGATGATCCTGTCATACTGCTCATCCGGGATGGGAAGTGGGACGCTGATCTGCCCATAGTGTGGAAATCTGGCGTTGCTCAAAATAGCCTGCATCGTGGACACCTCCTACATAAGTTTTAAAGTGCCGATTCCTCGCAAAAGCAAAGGGGCGGTAACCGTATTCCACATGATACGGCTCACAAACGCAG
>CAJFNE010000094.1 GCA_904393855.1 uncultured Oscillibacter sp.
CACCATCGAGTGCAAGTTCTGGGGCCTGGGCGGCGACGGCACCGTGGGCGCCAACAAGAACTCCATCAAGATCATCGGCGACCACACCGACAAGTACGTTCAGGCGTACTTCCAGTACGACTCCAAGAAGACCGGCGGCGTCACCATCAGCCATCTGCGCTTCGGCGACAAGCCCATCAAGTCCTCCTACTATATCAATAAGGCCGACTTCGTGGCCTGCCACGTGCCGTCCTACATCACCAAGCACTTCCCCATCGTCCGGGACGTGAAGCCCGGCGGCACTTTCCTGATCAACTGCCAGTGGAGCGATGCGGATCTGAGCCACCACCTGGACGCCGCCTCCAAGCGGTACATCGCCAAGAACAACATCCAGGTGTACACCATCGACGCCATCGACCTGGCCGCCAAGATCGGCATGGGCAAGCGGACCAACACGATCCTGCAGTCCGCCTTCTTCTCCCTGGCCAAGGTGATGCCCGAGGCGGAGGCCATCGGCTACATGAAGGACGCCGCCACCCACTCCTACCTGAAGAAGGGCCAGGACGTGGTGGATATGAACCACAAGGCCATCGATATGGGCGCCACCGCTTACAAGAAGTTTGACGTGCCCGCCGACTGGGCCAACGCCGTGGACGAGTCCGAGACCACCGTGCTCTCCGGCAAGCCGGAGCTGGTGGAGCAGGTGCAGACCATCCTCTTCCCCGTGGACAAGATGGACGGCGACAGCCTGCCCGTGTCCGCTTTCGTCAAGCACGTGGACGGCCAGTTCGAGCTGGGCGCCGCCGCCTATGAGAAGCGCGGCGTGGCCGTCAGCGTTCCCACCTGGGACGCCACCAAGTGCATCCAGTGCAATAACTGCGCCTATGTCTGCCCCCACGCCACCATCCGTCCCTACGCGCTGACCGAGGAGGAGGCCCAGAATGCCCCCGCCGCCGCCAAGATCGTGGACGTGAAGGCCGGCAAGGGCAAGGGCGTGTACAAGTACACCATGGCCGTGTCTCCTCTGGACTGCATGGGCTGCGGCGTCTGCGTGGGCCAGTGCCCGGTGGGCGCTCTGACCATGGTGCCCCAGGAGCAGGAGGCCGCGCAGCAGGAGGTCTTCAACTACTGCGTGGACAAGGTGTCCGAGAAGAAGGACATGCAGGACAACACCGTCAAGGGCAGTCAGTTCCGTCAGCCCATGCTGGAGTTCTCCGGCTCCTGCGCCGGCTGCGCCGAGACCAGCTATGCCCGCCTGATCACCCAGCTCTTCGGCGACCGGATGTATATCTCCAACGCCACCGGCTGCTCCTCCATCTGGGGCGGTCCCGCGGCTACCTCTCCCTACTGCACCAACAAGGACGGCCACGGCCCCGCCTGGTCCAACTCCCTGTTCGAGGACAACGCCGAGCACGGCCTGGGCATGTATCTGGGCCAGAACGCCATCCGGGAGCGGCTGGCTGCCAAGACCCAGGAGCTGATTGCCTCCAACGCCAACGCCGCCCTGAAGGAGGCCGCCCAGAAGTGGCTGGACACCATGCACGACGGCGCCGCCAACGGCGAGGCCACCGACGCCTATGTTGCCGCCCTGGAGGATGGCATCATGCCCGTGGACGGCCTGATTGCCTTCGCCTCCAGCGATGCCGGCAAGGCGGTCTTCGGCGACAAGGCCGCTGACGTGGCCGCTCACGGCGAGGCCCTGAAGGCCGCCGGCGCCGCTCACTGCGACTGCCCCGCCTGCACCCTGGCCGCTGAGATCCTGGCGGACAAGGAGTACCTGCGCAAGAAGTCCTTCTGGATCTTCGGCGGCGACGGCTGGGCCTACGACATCGGCTTCGGCGGTCTGGACCACGTCCTGGCCTCCGGCAACGATGTGAACGTCTTCGTCTTCGACACCGAGGTCTACTCCAACACCGGCGGACAGGCCTCCAAGGCCTCCAACATCGGCCAGGTGGCCCAGTTCGCCGCCTCCGGCAAGGAGACCAAAAAGAAGTCCCTGGCGGAGATCGCCATGAGCTACGGCTACGTCTATGTGGCCCAGGTGGCCATGGGCGCCAACCCCGCTCAGACCCTGAAGGCCATCCAGGAGGCCGAGGCCTATCCCGGCCCGTCCCTGATCATCGGCTACTCCCCCTGCGAGATGCACTCCATCAAGGGCGGCATGATGAACTGCCAGCACGAGATGAAGAAGGCCGTGGAATGCGGCTACTGGAACCTGTTCCGCTTCAACCCCGCCGCTGAGGGCGCCAAGTTCACCCTGGACTCCAAGGAGCCCGCGGGCGGCTATCAGGAGTTCCTGATGAACGAGGCCCGGTACAGCCGCCTGACCCGGGAGTTCCCGGATCGCGCCGGCGAGCTGTTCCAGCGCAACGAGAAGGCCGCTATGGACCGCTATCAGCACCTGCTGAAGCTGAAGGCCATGTACAGCGAGTAATCCATCTCCCCCATGCAAGAAAGGACCACGGGAAATTCCGTGGTCCTTTTCCTATGCCTTGGGGCCTCGCGGCGGTCTCAGTCGGCCAGGGCTGTCAGAGCCTCCGCCATCGCCTCCCCCTGGGCTCGGGTGATCCCAACGCCCGCGTCCTCCGGCAGCAGGCCCCAGCCCCAGGCCAGTTCCAGGGCCTCCTGGTCCCAGGCGCCCCGCGCCAGGGCGGCGGGCAGATCGCTGCTGCGGACGGTCTCCGGCTCCCAGCCCAGGGCCTGGACGGTCCGGGTCAGGAATACCGCCGCCTCCTGCCAGGTGAGGAGCCGGGCGGCGGCAAAGGTACCCTCCGCCGTGCCGCCGGTGACGCCGGCCTCCGCTGCCCAGTGTACGGCAGGCAGATACCACTCGATGCCCAACAGGTCGGAGAAGGGCGCGGTCTCCGCAGCCTGCGGGGAGCCGGCAGCCGCATGCAGCAGCCCCACGAACCGGCCCCGGGTCAGGGGCGCGTCGGGATAAGCCCGCTGCTCCAGCCGCTCCGGGTGGGCCAACAGCCACTCCACGGCGGTATCCCGGCCCGCCAGGGTGTCCGCCATGGTCTGGGGGACCGTGACATCCGGCTCCAGGGACTCCACGCCCCGGCCCGCGTCGGCGTCCAGCAGGGTGCCCAGGTCGATGTACTTGGTGGAGATGCCCACCCGGACGCCGGAGTGGGGCAGCGCAGCGGTGCCCACGGAGCCAAAGTGGTCCACGCTGCCGCTGGCGGGCTCCCCCACCAGCACGGCCCCCATCTCCTGAAGCTCCACGGCATTGATGATGGCGGAGGAGAAGGTGGTCTCCCCAATGAGGCCCACCACCTGGGTGCCGTCGTCCATCTCCTGCCGCAGCACCGCCAGCAGAGGCCAGATCACCCCGTCGGACCCGCCGCCGTTGTTCCGCAGATCCACCAGGATACGGGCGTAATCCCCGCCCTCCAGCTCCGTCTGTACCTGGGCGGCAAAGGTCTCCATGGGCAGCTCCGGGTCCTCCTGACAGGTGTTGTACTGAATATAATAGGTATCGCCGTCCAGTGCGGTTCCCCAGTAGGCGTCCTCCGCGGCGGCGGTGGCCGGCTGTGAATCAATCTGGTCTGGCAGCCGGGACAGGGAGAGCCCGCCCAGCGCCTCCGCGTCCACCTCCTCCACCGGCAGGGTCTCCCCGCCGTCCAGGGTCAGTTCCAGCGCGCCGCCCGCCGGCACCAGGCCCACATACTCATACAGATCCGCCACATTGCAGTTCTGCCGGAACTGCCGCCGCAGCTTCACCGCATTGTCCGCGCTGAGGAGGGTGGAGAAGGCCTCCAGCACCTGCTCCATGGTGTGCCCGTTCACGGCGGTGACCTCCCGGCCCACCAGGTCTGCGTGCTCCCGCGCGGCGGTGGTGAGGTACCAGTGCCCGTCGTACCAGGTGAGCACCATCGGGTAGAACCGCACCTGGTCCGCCACCGCATTCAGGGACACCTGGGTGTGGGAATCCCGGACCAGGGCAGTCAGACTCTGGAGATCCAGGACGAACTCCACGTCGCTCTCCGTGGCCAGCCGGCTTTCGATCTCCGTCCTCCGGGCCAGGAACTCCGCCTCCGGCGTATTGGCAAAGAGGTCCGGGTGACCCCGCTGCAAAACGCTGTAGAGGGTGTTCAAATCCTCCCGCCGCTCCGACGCGGTAAGGGTGGAAGTGTCCGCCGCCTGGGCGGCACCGCCCAGTATCACCGCCGCCGTCAGCGCCAAAACGCCGGCCTGCCGCCAGATCCCAAATTCCCGTCTCACTGTGAATCCGCTCCTCTCAATTGTATGATTATAATAGTACAATAGCACAGGCAGGTCGGCCTGTCAAGCATTTTTCCCAGCTAGGTCTCCCGCTCGGGACCGGAGACTCTACTTCTTATACGGCATTGCCCCGCCCGTTTCCTCATGTCAAGGGGGATTTCTGTAAATTTTTGTTGAAAAATTCATAAATTGAGGGTAGACCCCACGCCGCGGACGCGCTATAATCGAAGTCTCAGTCTGCATGAAAGGAGCCGCGTTTGTGAAACGGCCAGAGAAACTTGCGGATGCCGGCCGGCATCCGCAGGAACGCGTAGCGTTCCTCCACATCCCCCTGCTTGCGCTGGGGCTGACGCTGATCATTGAATTCTTTAATCATAAAACCTTCACCAGTGGATTTGAGGACTTCTGGGATTTTGTCACAGAGGCACCCGTCGCCCTGCTGGTGAATTACCTGCTCATTCTGATCACCCTGGTTCCCGCGTTTTTCTTTCGCCGCCGGGTTTTTTACAGCGCCCTGATCTCCTTTCTCTGGCTGATCGGCGGCGCGGTCAACGGTTTCATCCTCCTCAACCGGATGACGCCTTTCACCGTGGCGGACCTGACGGTGTTCCAGACCGGCATCGACACCCTGCCCAACTATCTCTCCACCCCGTACATCGTGCTGCTGGTGACGGCGCTGGTGCTGGTGGCCGCCGGATTGATCTTTCTCTTCTGGAAAGGCCCCAAAAGTCAATTGTCCGGCAGATCCCGGGCGCTGGCCGGCACGGTGTCCCTGGCTCTTTGCAGCGCCCTGCTGGCGGGCGGCTGGCAGCTGGCCTTTCAGCTGAATCAGCTCTCCACCGTGTTCTCCAACCTGGCTTTCGCCTATGAGGACTACGGCTTCTCCTACTGCTTCCTGCAGACCTGGCTGAACCGGGGCATCCGCCAGCCCTCCAACTACAATGCCCAGGAGATCTCCCGGATTCAGGAGACCATCACCGCCAACACGGCGGAGACCGCCGCTCAGACCGACGTGAACGTCCTCTTCGTTCAGCTGGAGTCCTTCATCGATCCGTCGGAGATCGAGGGGCTGGAACTGTCCGAGGACCCGGTGCCCACCTGGACAGCCCTGAAGGAGCAGTTCTCCACCGGCTATCTGACGGTCCCGGTGGTGGGCGCCGGCACCGCCAACACGGAGTGTGAGGTCCTCACCGGCATGAGCACCCGTCTCTTCGGCCCCGGCGAGTATCCCTATCAGACCTGCCTGAAGGACCAGGCCGTGGAGACCGTGGCCTATAATCTGAAGGCCAACGGCTACGCCGCCCATGCCATTCATAACCACCGGGCCACCTTTTACGGCCGCAACGAGGTCTACGCCAACCTGGGGTTTGACGATTTCACCGCCCTGGAATACATGCCCCAGGTCCAGCTAACGCCCAAAAACTGGGCCAAGGACGGCATCCTCACCAGCCAGATCCTGAAAGCTCTGGACACCACCCCGGACCAGGCGGACCTGGTGTTCACCGTCTCTGTCCAGGGTCACGGCAAGTATCCCATGGACCAGGTGCTGGAGAACCCCGCCGTCACCGTGACCTCCTGTCCGGACGAGGACTACCGCTACGCGATGGAGTACTATGTCAATCAGCTGCGGGAGATGGACCACTTCATCCAGGATCTGATCACGGAGCTCTCCAGCCGGGACGAGCGGACCATCCTGGTGCTCTACGGCGACCACCTGCCCGCCCTGGACCTGGACGCCCAGGACATGGCCTCCAAGAGCCTGTACAAAACGGAGTACATCATCTGGGACAACTTCGGTTTGGACAAGGTGGATGACGATCTGCCTGCCTATCAGCTGGCCGCTGCGGCCTTGAGCCGGATCGGCATTACCACCGGCACCATGAACGCCTTCCACCAGTTCTGCCAGAGCGAGCCCACCTACGCCTCGGACCTGTGGAAGCTGCAGTACGACGTGCTGTACGGCCAGGACTATCTCTACGGCGGCACAAACCCATACGCCCCCACCGATATGCAGATGGGTATGGCCCCCATCACGGTGAACACAATCCTGCATCTGGGTGAGTCTGCGTGGTATGTGCTGGGCGAGAACTTCAGCCCCTACTGTCAGATTTTCCGGGATGGCCGCCAGCTGGAGGCGGAGTACGTCACCCCCTGGCTGATGCGCCTGACGGAGGACCCGGAAACCACGGACCCGGACGACCTGCAACTCCGTGTGGTGGATAAGCACAACGAGATCCTCAGCGACACAGAGTAGGAGCGGAGATCATCCGTCCCTCATGACAGAAAGAATCCGGCGGCATTCAGCCGCCGGATTCTTCTTTGCTCCGGTCAGTTTCTCTGGGCGCGCAGCCGCAGCTGCTCCGCCGTGATGGCGTAGCCCGCCTCCGCGTAGGGGTCCTTGGGCCGCTCCTCCGGCAATTCCGCGCCCCGCCGGGCCAGGATCGCCGCCGCCACCGTCTCCAGCAGCTGGGGGTTCTTCACCAGGATGGGCCCCGTCAGCTCCGAGGCGAACACGTTCTTCCAGTGGAAGCCCTCCGGCGTCCGCTCCCCCTCGTTGCCATAGCCCAGGGACACGCTCTTCAGCAGGGGCGTCTCCACCCCGGTGATGACGCCGCATTTGTTCATAAAGCCCACCACCGGCTCCGGGTACAGGTCCGTGGCGCCATAGACATCCTCCACCAGCCGCCGCCTGCCCTGGACCGTGGTGAACTCCGCCAGGGCGATGCCGTCGTATACCGTGCCGTCCATGGCGGTAATGGTCCTCCCCAGCAGCTCCATGGCGGTGCCGGCAAAGAGCATGGCGCAGCCGTCCTCCGCGGCGGCCTTCACCGCCGGGCCAAACCGAGAGAAGTCCGCCAGGGCCGCCTGCTGGGCCCGCTCGGTGCCGGCGCCCATGTACCAAAAGTCCACGCCGTCCAGGGAAAGCTCCTGCCCCGGCAGCACCGGCGTCACGGTGACCGTGTGGCCCAGGTTTTCCAGATACCGTTTCAGGACGGACACGTTGGCGTAGTTGCCGTAGAGATTCATCAGATCCGGGTAGAAATGCAGGAATCGCAGTTCCATATCTCACGCCTCCTTTTCCACGTGGGAGAGGACCTTGTCCCGGTCCGAGAAGCAGGTG
>CAJFNE010000095.1 GCA_904393855.1 uncultured Oscillibacter sp.
GGAGATGATGAACTTCGTGGGCATCATCGCCGGGGACGACCAGCCGGTGGAGAAGATCGTGGCCGCCCAGGCCCACCACAAGAAGATCGACGGCCACGCCCCGGACCTGGCGGGCAACGACCTGAACGCCTACATCGCCGCCGGAGTCTACTCGGACCACGAGTGCCACGATTTGAACGACGCCATCGCCAAGCTGGAGCGGGGCCAGTTCATCATGATCCGGGAGGGCACCGCCGCCCGGAACCTGGAGGCCCTCTCCCCCCTGCTGTGCGATCAGTACGCCGAGCGGTGCATGTTCTGCACCGACGACAAGCACCCCAGCGATCTGCTGGAAAAGGGCCACATCGACTACATCGTGAAACGGGCCATCGGCCTGGGGGCGGACCCCATCACCGCCGTGAAGGTAGCCTGCCACAACGCCGCCCGGTACTTCCTGCTGAACAACCGGGGCGCCATTGCCCCGGGCTATCTGGGGGACTTCGTGATCATCGACAACTTCCAGGACTTCCGCATCCAGCAGGTCTACAAAAAAGGCCGGCTGATGGTGGACCACGGCGTGGTGCGGGACTTCCCCGCCCCGGCCATTGACCCCTACCTGACGGAGCGGGCCCACAGCACCTTCCACGTCCAGCACCTGACGGCAGAGGACTTCGCGGAGACCCGGCCCCGGGGCGTCATCGGCATGGTGAACGGGGAGATCACCACCGTGGACGCCGGATACGCCGACCGAATCGACGCGGAGCGCGACGTGCTGAAGATCGCCGTGGTGGAGCGCCACAAGAACACCCATCACATCGGCATCGGCTTCCTCCGGGGCTACGGGTTAAAGTCCGGCGCCGTGGCCACCTCCGTCTCCCATGACTCCCACAACATCATCGTGGTGGGCGCCAGCGAATCCGACATGGCTGCCGCCGCCAACCGGGTGGCCGAGTTGAGCGGCGGCATCGTGGTATGGGACCAGGGCGCCCCGGCGGCGGAGGTACCCCTGGCCATCGCCGGCATCATGAGCGACGCGCCCCTGTCCACCGTCAATGAGCAGCTGGAATCCGCCAAGGCCAAGGCCCACGCCCTGGGTGTCAACCCGGGCATCGACCCTTTCATGACCCTCAGCTTCATGGCCCTTCCGGTGATCCCCTCCCTGCGGATCACCACCCGGGGCGTGTTTGACGTGACCGCCCAGAGCTACATTTAAATGCGGAGAATTTTAGCACTCTCTATTTGAGAGTGCTAAAATTCACAAATCGTTCACAAAAAGAACACACAATATCCGATTTTCCATCCTATCATAATCCTTGAAAAGAAGGACGAGAGGTCCTTACAGGGCACCCGTTCCACCCGGCGGCACATCCTCCATGATCCATCTGCCGCCGGTTCCAACCCGGATCATCGAGATATGACAGGAGGAATTGATTATGTTTGAACTGAGACCTTATCGCAGAAACAGCATGAGTACCTGGAACCCCTTCTCCGAGATGGAGGAGATGGAGCGCCGCTTCTTCAACAACGACTTCTTCACGGGCCGGGGCCTGGCGGAGTTCAAGACCGACATCACCGATGAGGGCGACTACTATGAGCTGAAGGCCGATATGCCCGGCTTCAAGAAGGAGGACATCCAGCTGCATCTGGACGGCGACACCCTGACCATTCAGGCCCAGCGCCACTCCGATCACGAGGACGAGAGCAAAAAGGACAAGTATGTGTGCTGTGAGCGCTCCTACGGCGCGTACAGCCGGAGCTTTGATGTCTCCGGCATCCGGACAGAGGGCATCACCGCCGCCTATGACAGCGGCGTGCTGACGCTGAAGCTGCCCAAGAAGACCACGGAGGTCTCCTCCAGCCGGCAGATTTCCATTGAATAAAGAAAAAGGATCAGAGCGGCTTGCGGAAAATTCCGCAAGCCGCTCTTTCTGCAAAGTCACCCATGTCCCGCTGGTTCTCCCTCCTGCGCGGGATGGTCTTAAAACGAATACTGGAAGAAGGCATTCTCGTTGAGGAAGCTCTCCGCCTTGTGGACCAGCTCCGTCACATCCGTGCCGTCCGCCAGAACCGCCTGGCCGGGGATGCACATGTCCTTCTCATGAAGCCCGTGCTTGGCCTTTTCCCCAGAGAAGTAGTTGTGCTCCGCGGCGAAGGTGGGCACCGGCTGGAGCATGCAGCTGTTATAGGCGTCCAGAATGGCGGCGGCGGAGACGCCCTTGGGGTTGGCCGCCTCGTACTGGGAAAAATCGGCGGTTTGAGCGGGACCACTCTCCCGGTACAGCCGGGCCGCCTGCCGGAGGACCTCCCGCTCCTGGTCCGTCAGGGGCTGGGAGTCGCGCATAGCGGAGACGTTGTCCCGCACCTGCTCCAGGTTGGACATGCCAGAGAGCACCGTCAGCACGCCGTCCAGGCTTCCGGCAAAGCGAACGGCCCAGGCAGAGGGAGACCAGTCCGGGTGCTCCGCCCGCATCAGCTGCTGGGCCTCCTCCGGCACCTTGGCCAGCATGCCGCCCTTCACCGGCTCCATGATGATGACCTGTCTGCCGTGTCTGCGGATCACCTCATAGCAAGCCCTGGACTGCACCAGATAGCTGTTCCAGTCCAAATAGTTGACCACGATCTGGACCGCCTCCACCTCCGGGTGCTCCGTGAGGATCTGGTCCAGCACGTCGGCGGAGTCGTGAAAGGAGAAGGCGATGTGCCGGATCTTCCCCTCTGCCTTCCACCGCCACATGTGCTCGAACATGCGGGTCTCCCGGATGATCTGCCGGTAGCGGATGCTGTTCACATTGTGGAGCAGGTAGTAGTCGAAGTAGTCCACGCCGCAGTTTTCCAGCTGCTGGCGGAAGATCTCCTCCACCTGTTTTTCCTCCGTGATGGCAAAGGTGGGCAGCTTGGAGGCCAGTCGGAACGTCTCCCTGGGGTGCCGCTCCACGAGACACTCCCGGATGGCGGCCTCGCTGCCGCCGTTGTGGTAGACGAAGCTGGTGTCGAAGTAGTCGAAGCCCGATTCCAGAAACAGGTCCACCATCCGCTTCAGCTGCTCCCGGTCAATATCCGCGGGCTCCGCCGAACGCTGGGGCAGCCGCATCAGGCCAAAGCCGAGATTTCCGTTTCCCATGGTCATTTCCTCCTTGATTCACATTGGGCTGACATCCTCACAGTTTGCCGGCATTGACGAACATCTCCGCCGCATCGAAGCCGCCCTGGGCGGTGTCGATGCTCCGGTAACCCACGGCGATGGCGTCCAGCACACACCGCTTCGTGTCCTCCGCCGGAATCTGAAACACCCCGTAGCCCAGCATGGGGATTTGGACCCCGCTGCGCAGTGTTCGATACTCCATGTCTGTGTCCTCCTGTCCTATCGTTTCGATGGCTCTATTGTATCGAACAGCGTCTTGACAGGGAATTCCCGATCGTGATACGATACATTTACCAAAAGTAAATGCGGAGGTGAGGTATGTACAGCCAGCAGCTCAAAACCTTTGTTCGGGTGGCCGAGCGCGGGAGCCTTTCCAAAGCGGCGGAGGACCTGTATGTGACGCCAGCGTCCGTGATGAAGCAGATCAACGCCCTGGAGGCCCGACTGGAGGTGACCCTGTTCACCCGTACCAACCACGGGATGGCACTGACGGAGGCCGGGCAGTATCTCTACGGCGCGGCCCGGGACATGATGGCGGAATCGGAGCGGGTAATCCGGCAGGCTCGGGCAATCCAGCGGAAATCCGCCAAGACCATCCGGGTGGGCTCCTCCTTCCTGAATCCGGGGAATGTGCTCATCGACCTGTGGAACCGTATCAGTCCGGCCCCCGCGGAGTACCGATTCAAGATCGTCCCCTACGATGATGACCACCAGAGGATTCTGTCCGTGGTCTCCTCCCTGGGCAAAACCATGGACTTTCTAGTGGGGGCCCTCAATTCCGCGCAGATGCTGCGCCTGAGCCGGTTTTACCAGTTGGGGGAATATCGGTTGTGCGTCGCGGTGCCCCGGAACCATCGGCTCGCGGAGAAAGAAATGCTGTCCCTCAACGACCTCCATGGGGAGCGTCTGGTGGCGGTAAAGGGCGGCGACACCCTGCAGCTGGACCGGCTGCGGGAACTGCTGAAGCTGACCCACCCCCAGATCATCCTGGAGGATGCCGATTACTTTTACGACCTGGAGACCTTCAACCACTGCGAGGTCACCGGCTCCCTCCTGCTGACTCTGGACGCCTGGGCGAACATCCATCCCGCGCTGGCGACCTTGCCGGTGGACTGGGATTTTACAGTCCCCTACGGCATCCTGTACGCGCCGGACATCTCCGGGCCGGCAAAGGAGTTTTTAGAGGAATTGCAAGCCCTGCATACCCAGTACAGTTCTGATATGCAATTGGCGGCAGATTCATCGCTCTGAACAGAAGAGGCCGGACGGAAATCTTTCCGTCCGGCCTCTTTTTCATGCCTGCCCCGCTCCCTCAGGAGTTCGGCAGCTTCACCTCCGGCATCAGCTCCCGGCTGATGATCACCAGCATATCCTCCAGCTTGGCGCACTCCTCCGGAGAGAACCGCTGGGAGATCCGGTGCATCACCTCCACCATGTACTTCACGCTGATGCTGTAATAGTCCAGGTACTTCTGGGTGACCTCCAGGTGAAACTCCCGCTGGTCCTCCTGGGACTGCACCTTGCGGATATAGCCCTTCTTCACCAGGCTGTTGACCTTGTAGGCGGCATTGGGCGGGGAAATCCGCATGAAGGCGGCAAACTCGCTGATGGTAGGCCGGCCCAGAGCCTGGATGGTCTCCATGCAGAAAGTCTCCACCGTGGTCAGGCTGGCCTCCCGGTTCTGAAAGCGCCGGAAGATCTCCTGGTAAAAGTGCAGCTTGAATTTCGTATACACATTGAAAAACGCCTGTTCCAGCATGGCAGTCCCCTCCTCCCCTCTTTTTTATCACAGGAATCGGAGGGCGTCAAGCCTCGTCCACCACGGCAAAGCTCAGCTCCGCCGTGCAGGCCTCCTCCCCGTTGACCAGCGCCCTGCAGCTCCCGATGCCCACCGGGCCCCGGCGGGCTTTCAGCACGCACTCCATCTCCAGCACGTCGCCGGGGATCACCTTGCGCTTGAAGCGGGCGTTTTTCACCCCGCCGAACAGCGCCAGCTTCCCCCGGTTCTCCGGCAGGGCCAGCAGCGCCACACCGCCCACCTGGGCCATGGCCTCCAGGATCAGGACGCCGGGCATCACGTGCTCCTGGGGGAAGTGGCCGCAGAAGAACGGCTCGTTGACGCTGACGCACTTGATCCCCTTGGCCCACTCTCCCGGCGCATAGTCCGTGATCCGGTCCACCAGGGCAAAGGGGAAGCGGTGGGGCAGGATCTCCGCGATCTGATTGGAATTCAGTTCCATCGTTACACCTCCCATTTCTTGAAGAGCAGAGTGCCGTTGTGACCGCCGAAGCCCAGGGAATTGGACAGGGCGTAGCGGATGTCCGCCTGGCGGCCCTGGTTGGGCACCACGTCCAGGTCGCAGGCCGGGTCCGGCACCTGATAGTGGATGGTGGCGGGCAGGAAGCCATCCCGCAGGGCCAGGGCGGTGAAGATGGCCTCCACCGCGCCCGCCGCCCCCAGCATGTGGCCGGTCATGGACTTCGTGGAGCTAATGGCCAGGCGGTAGGCATGCTCTCCGAACACCGCCTTGACGGCGGCGGTCTCCCCGGCGTCGTTCAAGGGGGTGGAGGTGCCGTGGGCGTTGATGTAGCCCACCTTCTCCGGTGCCACGCCGCCGTCCGCCAGGGCCAGGGCCATGGCCTTGGCGCCGCCGGAGCCGTCGGGCCGGGGTGCCGTCATGTGGTAGGCGTCGCAGGTGGCGCCGTAGCCCACAATCTCCGCGTAGATCTTCGCTCCCCGGGCCAGGGCATGCTCCAGCTCCTCCAGCAGCAGGACGCCGGCGCCCTCGCCCATGACGAAGCCGCCGCGCTCCGCGTCAAAGGGGATGGAGGTCCGGTTGGGGTCCGGGTTCTGGCTCAGGGCCTTCATGGAGGTGAAGCCGCCGATGGCCAGGGGGGTGAGGCTGGCCTCCGTGCCGCCGCAAAGCATGCCGTCGGCGTAGCCGTCCCGGATATAGTGGAAGGCATCTCCCACGGCGTTGGTACCGCCGGCGCAGGCGGTCACCGGGCAGGTGCACATGCCCCGGAAGCCGGCGTCGATGGCCACCATGCCCGCCGCCATATTGCAGATGCCAGTGGGGATATAGAAAGGGGACACCCGGTCCCAGCCTTTTTCCCTGCCCCGGTCATGCTCGGCCTCCGTGATGGCGAGACCGCCGATGCCGCTGGAGATATTGACGCCCCAGCGGTCCGCCTCGTCCTCTCCCAAGGTGAGTCCGGCGTCCGCCAGGGCCTCCCGGGCGGACACCACCGCCATCTGGGTGAACCGGCCCATGCGTTTGGCCTCTGGCTTGCCCAGATAGCTCTCCGGGACGAAGCCCTTCACCTCCGCGGCCAGATGGACTTTCTGGTCGGAGGAGTCAAACTGGGTGATGGGTCCAATGCCGCAGACACCGTCCTTGGCGGCCTGCCAGCTCTCCGGCGCGGTGAGCCCCAGCGGCGTCACCGCGCCGATTCCGGTAATGACGACTCTCCGTCGTTCCATAGTGTACCTCCTGAAAATCGGATCACTTCTCCGCCTCCACCGGAGACAGATAAGGAAAAAGGGCCAGGAAAAAACATTGGTTTTTTTCCGGTTCTTCCGCCCAAAGGCGGAAGAAGAAATTGAAATCATTTTCGCCGCGGCGTGTACGTGGCGAAAATACGTTGACCCAAGCGCCCTGGGCGCGTTCACCAGTCCGCAGACTGGTGAGGGGGTTCAGCGGAGCCGGTGCCAACCGGCGGAGCGTCTAAGGGGGACATCGTCCCCCTTGGACGTCTCACATCGCCATGCCCCCATCCACAGCCAGCACCTGGCCGGTGACATAGGCGGCCTCGTCGCTGGCCAGGAAGGCCACGGCCTTCGCCACGTCCTCCGGCGCGCCCAGCCGGCCCATGGGGATGGCGGCCAGGGTGGCGGTCTTGGCCGCCTCCGGCATGGCGGCGGTCATGTCTGTCGCGATGAAGCCGGGGGCCACTGCGTTGACGGTCACACCCCGGGAAGCCAGCTCCTTGGCCAGGGACTTGGTCATGCCGATGACGCCGGCCTTGCTGGCGGCGTAGTTCACCTGTCCCCCGTTGCCCCGGAGCCCCACCACGCTGGAGAGGTTCACGATCCGGCCGTACCGCTGCTTCATCATGATCCGGGACACCGCCTTCATGCACAG
>CAJFNE010000096.1 GCA_904393855.1 uncultured Oscillibacter sp.
CCGGCCGGGGGCGATGATGCGGATGGGCAGCTCCATGGTCTCCATGGCCCGGACCTGCATGGGGCTGGTCTGGGAGCGGAGCATCACCCGGCTGTCCTCGTCAAAGTAGAACGTGTCCGACCAGTCCCGGGAGGGGTGTCCCTCCGGGGCGTTCAGCTTGTCAAAGTTATAGGTGGCCAGCTCCACCTCAGGACCATCCAGCACCGTGAAGCCCATGGAAATGAAGATCTCCTTGATCTCGTCCAGGGCGGTGTACATGGGGTGGCGGTGGCCCAGCTTGTGCTGTTTGCCGGGGACGGTGATGTCCAGAGCCTCCGCCTCCAGCCGATCCTCCAGGGCTTTTTCCGCCAGGACGGCGGACTGGGACTCAATAGCCGCCTCCACCTCCGCCCGGACGGAGTTGGCCAGAGCGCCCATGGCGGGCCGCTCCTCGGCGGAGAGCGTGCCCATCTGCTTCAGGACGGCGGTAAGCTCGCCCTTCTTGCCCAGATACTGGACCCGCAGGGCATCCAATTCCCCGCTGTTTCCAGCGGAGCCAATGGCCGCGAGGGCACCAGTGCGAATGGCTTCCAGTTGTTCCTTCATACTTTCAAACTCCCTTTTTTGAGTTAGGAGTGTGGAGATAGGAGATCGGAGCTGCAGTGGCCGCTGTGCGGCCCTGCTGGGATCATCCGGCTTTGCCGGATACCAAAACTTCTATCTTCTATCTCATAACTCCTATCTTTGCGGAAATAAAAACGCCCTCCGTCCCACCTGTTGGGACGAAAGGCAAACCTTCCGCGGTACCACCCAAATTCGCACCTGCCGTGCGCACTTGACGCCCCGGTAACGGAGGGCGGACCGGCCATGTCTCCATGGCAGCTCCCGGGCGAACCAGACCGGACGTCCGCGGACTGGCTCGCAGCCGGTGGCCAGTCCTCTCTTAGCGGCGGTTCACGGTCATTTTCCCGTTCATCGCGGATCACAACTAACACTTATAACATAGAAACCGGACAAATGCAAGCCCCAATCCACCAAAAATCGATGGATTGGGGCGGACCCTGTGAAAGGACCGGAATCCTCAGCCGATGTCCTCCGTGGTGTGGAACGTCACGCGCTGCCTGGCGGCGTCGATCTCGCAGATCATTGCGTAGTAGGTCCGCTCAATGCGCAGATTGCCATCCTCCGTCAGGCTCAGCAGCACCAGCGCGGTCCGGTCCTCATCCAGAACGACCGCCGCCGCATCATCCCGAATGATCCGGTAGGCCCGATCAAAGACCAGAGTCCAGGTTCCAAGTGAATGGGTAAACATGATAAGCTCCTCTCATGGATTTTGTTTTGTACCGTGGGACTTCCCCCGTGAGGGTAGAAAGACGCGGGAGGATGCCCAAAATAACAATGGCGGATGGGAGACGGTTACTCCAGCAGGCGGGTATCCCGGAGATCCTCGATTTCGATGGCGGCCACTGCGCCGCCGGTAATGTAGAAGGCGATGTGCTTGCCGCCGGCGTCCCCGCCGGGTTCATAGACGTAGCAGGCGTCATAGGCATCGGACTGGAAGTCCGTCAGCTCCACCGCATGAGAGTAGATCTCTTTCAGCGTGTCCACGCCGCATCCGCAGTAGAGACCCCGGGGTGTGCAGAGCGTCCCGCCGGACTGGCCATAGGGGGTGGTCGTGGACAGCCGGAACAGGTATTCCGTGCCGTCGTCCGGGCTGACGGAGTAAGCCAGCTGCAAATCCCCACAGTCCACCTCATACACCGTGCCGTAGGTGTCACCGGGACTGGTGTGGGTCACCGTACCCTCCAGCTCGTATCCCCAGGGAAAGGCGCCCTCCTGGGCCCCCAGGGTCAGCACCCGCTGCTCCCCGGGGACAATCAGGGCGAACTCCGTCTCGATAGGGCTGTCCTCAGTGACAGAGGACTCGTAGGCAGCCTGGATTTTGTCCAGCACCGCCTGCTCTGCCTCCGTCTCCGGGTGCAGGGTGCCGAGGAGTGCCGCAAAGTCCGCCCGGTCCTCCCGGTAGAAGTACCCGGCGGCGCTGTATCCTGGATCGGCCACGATGGTCTCCACGTGGGGATATTTCTCTTGGTAGGGAGAACTTTCCAGGAAAGCCAGAACGCGCAGAATGTCATTCGGCCGCTCTAAAAAGCGGTGGGCCAACAGGTCGAAGGGAGCCTCGGCATAAGCACCGTCGGCGTGGAGCAGGTAGCACACCAGTTCCCAGTCGGAGAAATCCTGATAGGCCCCGGAGAGCAGATGCTCCTCATAGTCAAAATCGTATACCGTGCCCGCCTTCAGGTTCAGCCCGTCAGCGGGGCAAAAACTGGTGAACCGCCAGCCGCCGCCAGTGAATTCGTAGTCCAGCTCTTTCTTGGAGAAGCCCACCGTGGCCACCGGGTAGGCGTGGCCGTCCGCGTGAATCTCCTGGCCCTCAAAATCCGCCCAGAAAGTCACTGTCACGGTCCACCGGCTCTCGGCCGCCCGCACCGCTGTAACAGTTCTGTCCAACAGGCAGGGATTGCTCCCCCGGCCGCCGCCGGTGGTGTACAGCGCCCCGTCGATGTCCCGGTACTGATCCGGAGTCATGGCGAACAGGGCATCCGTCAGCTCCGGTGTGAAGTACGTCTCCGCCAGTTCCCGCAATGCCTCCAGGGTGGGGGTCCGCGCCTCTGTCACCCGGTAGTAGGTCTGGCCGTCCGCCTGACGGGTATCTTCCCCGTTATAGGGCAGGCTGGCCAGGTCAAACCAGCTGTAGATCTCCGCGGCCTCCGTATAGGCGTCCAGCACTGCCTGGGTGGTGAGCGCATCCTCCGGGGAGGGGCCCGCCGGCTGCGCCGTTTGACTGCAGCCACCCAGCAGGGACAAGATCAGCAGGAGGGACAGATACCATTTTCGCATGGAGTCCACCTTCTTTCCGCCCGCATGATAGCAGATTTCCCGGGAAAAGAAGTGACGATTTGGTGACAGATGATTGCAAAGCGGCCACAAGTTTTCTATAATGGGGGATATCGAATAAAAAATGGGAGGATATGCGTATGAGGCTGACGACGGCGGCGCAGATGCGGGAGTTGGACCGGCAGGCCATCGAGGGCGGGATTCCCTCCCTGGATCTGATGGAGCGGGCGGCGGAGGGCGTGGCCCGGGCCGCGCTGGAACTGCTGCCGGACCGCCCCGGGAAGTGCCGGGCGGCGGTGTTCTGCGGCGCGGGCAACAACGGCGGGGACGGCATCGCCGCCGCCCGACTGCTGTTCCTGAAAGGCGTTTCAGTACGGGTGTTCCTGGTGGGCAGCTATGAGAAGCTGACGCCGGATGCCCTGGAGGAGACCCGCCGCCTCAGCGAGTGCGGGGTGGAGCTGGAGCCCTTCGACCCGGCGGACCCGGACCAGGCGGCCTGGGCCAGAGGGTGCCAGGTGCTGATCGACGCGCTTTTCGGCGTGGGCCTCTCCCGGCCCGTCACGCCGGAGTCCCCCTTTGCCGCCGCGATCCAGCTGCTGAACGGGTGCCCTGGCGCCGTGGTGGCGGCCGACATCGCCAGCGGCGTGGAGGCGGACACGGGAAAGGTACTTGGAATTGCGGTCCGTGCTGTGAAAACAATTACCTTTACACTTCCGAAAATTGGACAATTCGTGGGGGACGGTGTCCTGTGCTCCGGCCAGGTGGAGGTGCGGGACATCGGGATTCCCGCCTCCCTGGTCCGGAAAATGGTCTGTCCCGTACAGACGGTGGGGGAGGACTTCGCCAGAGCTGCCCTGCCGCCCCGGAGACCGGACGGCCACAAGGGAACTTTCGGCAAGGTGCTGGTGGTGGGCGGCGCCGTGGGATACAGCGGCGCGCCCTATCTCGCCGCGGAGGCGGCGGGGCGGTCCGGCTGCGGTCTGGTGTTTCTGGGAGTGCCGGAGAGCCTATGGCCGGTGGAGGCGGCGAGGTGCGCCGGGGCCATGCCCTTCCCCCTGCCGGAGAAGGAGGGACGGCTGAGCCGCAAGGCCCTGCCGGTCCTGCTGGAGCGGCTGGCGGGCTGCGACGTGCTGGCCCTGGGCCCCGGTCTGGGCCGGGGAGAGGCCGTGGGGAGCCTGGTCCGCAGCCTGCTGGACCGGGCGCGGCAGCCGGTGGTGCTGGACGCCGACGGCATAAACGCCCTGGCGGGACATATAGATAGTCTGGATGGCCGGCGGGACCGGGTCACGATCCTTACGCCCCACGACGGGGAGTTCGCCCGGATCGGCGGGGACCTCTCCCACGGGGACCGGGTCCGGGCGGCCCGGGAGTTCGCCGCGGCCCACGGATGTATCCTGGTGCTGAAGGGCCACCGGACCCTGGTCGCCGCTCCGGAGGGCAATGTGCTGGTGAATACCACCGGCAACTCCGGCCTTGCCAAGGGCGGCAGCGGCGATGTGCTGACGGGTTTGATTGCCTCCCTGCTGGCCCAGGGGGCTGCGCCGGTGCAGGCGGCGGCCCTGGGGGTGTGGCTCCACGGCCGGGCGGGGGACCTGGCGGCGGAGCGGCTGACCGCCTACGCCATGACGCCAGAGGACGTGATCGCCGCCCTGCCGACGGCTTTCCAAGACTTGCTGAAATAGGAGGAAGCAAAGGGTGCGCAGAGGAGCTTGCGTACCAATGATAGCCCTGTGCCTGCTGCTGACAGCCTGCGGCGGCGCGGGGGAGAGCGCGGCAGAGACAGCCCGGGAGCAGTATCAGGACATGGCCGGCTGCACCATGGAGGCCACGGTCTCCTGCGAGCAGGCAGGTCTGGAGTGGGAGGCTGTCCTGCGCTGTGAGTACACCCCCGACGGGGAGAGCGCCGTGGAGGTGCTGGCCCCGGAGACCATTGCCGGCGTGAAGGCAGTGTTCAGCGACACGGACGGCAGTTTGGAATTTGAGGGGGAGGTCCTGAATGCCGGGCGGCTCAGCACCCAGCAGCTCAGTCCAGCGGCTTGCCTGCCCCAGCTGATGGACGCCCTCCGGGACGGCTGGCTGCTGGAGGAGAATGAGGAGGAGTGGAATGACGTCCCCTGCCTGCGGCTGTGCCTGGACCAGACCGGCGCGGAGGACGGAAAGATCGTCTCCACCCTCTGGCTGCGGCAGGACGACGGGACGCCGCTGCGGGGGGAGATCGCCGTGGAGGGCGAAATCATTTTGACGGCGGACTTTACGGATTTTTCATTTTATGATACACTGGAGCCGTCATAAGTTTTACAAAGGAGCGGCGGATATGGACGAGACCATTTTGCGGAGGACCTGGGCGGAGATTGACCTGGACGCCCTGGCCCACAACTATCGCCAGGCCAGAGCCCGCACCGGCCCCGCCGTCCGGTACCTGGGCGTGGTGAAGGCGGACGCCTACGGCCACGGGGCGGTGCAGGTGTCCCGGAAGCTGGAGGCCCTGGGCGCCGACTATCTGGCGGTGTCCAGCCTGGACGAGGCCCGGGAGCTGCGGCACGCGGGCATCCAGGCCCCCATCCTGGTGTTGGGGCACACGCCGCCGGAGATGACGGCGGAGCTCATTCGCCATCGGATCACCCAGACCGTCTCCGCCCAGGCCAAGGCGGAGGCCTACAGTGCCGCCGCGGCGGCGTGCGGCGGGACGCTGCGGGTCCACATCAAGGTGGACACCGGCATGTCCCGGCTGGGTTTCCTGGTGCGGGGGGAGCACTTTGCCGGCGGCGTGGAGGCCATCGCCGCCTCCTGCGCCCTGCCTCATCTGGAGGCGGAGGGGATCTTCACCCACTTTGCCGCCGCCGACGAGGACGACGATGGGAGCGTGGCCTATACCCATGAGCAGTTCGCACTCTTTACCCGGGTGTTGGACGCCCTGGCGGAGCGGGGAAGGACCTTTGCCATCCGCCACTGCGCCAACAGCGGCGCCCTGGCCCGCTACCCGGAGATGTACTTGGACATGGTGCGGCCCGGCATCGCCCTCTACGGTGCGGGCGCCGACCGGGAACGGCTGGGCCTGCGGCCGGTGATGACGCTGAAATCCAGCGTCTCCACCATCAAGATCTTCGACCCCGATACGGATATCAGCTACGGGCGGACGTTCCGCACCACGGGGAAGACCCGTGTGGGGGTGCTGCCCATCGGCTATGCGGACGGGCTGTTCCGGGGCCTTTCCAACCGGATGTCCGTGGTGACGGACCAGGGCCCGGCCCCCATCCTGGGCCGCATCTGCATGGACATGACCATGGTGGACCTGACGGGCCTGCCGGAGGTCCACGTGGGGGACGCGGTGGAGCTGTTCGGTCCCCGCCAGAGCGCGGACACCCTGGCGGAAATCCTGGGTACCATCCCCTACGAGCTGACCTGCGCCGTCAGCAAGCGGGTGCCAAGACTATACATGGAGAACGGCAAAGAGGTGGAGCGCAGTCTGCGGCTGCTGCTGTGAAAGATCAGAGTGAAAGGATAAGAGATCAAAGATCGATAGAAAGCGTGGAGATTCGGATGCGCCTGGGCGCATGATTGGGATTGCCCGCTTGCGGCGCCCTTCTTGCGCGGGATGGGACCGCCCTCCGCTCTCCACCCGTATCTTTTATCTCTTATCTCATATCTCCTCACACTCCCTGTTCCGCGCACCTGCGCCCCGTCCCCGGCATAGAATAGTCCGGGGCGGGAACGCCGGAATTTCAGCGTATAAATTCCGGAGCTGCGTGGGAGAATGAAAGTGGCCCCATCGAAGGGATTTCGGTGGCGGGTACTTCTTTCGGCGGAGTGTGAACTTTGTGGATACAAGTGTCAAGCGCGGCGATATTTACTATGCCGATCTCTCCCCGGTGGTGGGCAGCGAGCAGGGCGGCGTCCGGCCGGTTCTGATCATCCAGAACGACACCGGAAACCGCTACAGCCCCACTGTGATCGCGGCGGCCATTACCTCTCAGACGGGCAAGGCCCGGCTGCCGACACATATCGACCTTCCTGTGGACCACAGCTGCGGCCTGAGCCGGGACTCCATCGTGCTGCTGGAGCAGGTTCGGACGCTGGATAAGAAACGGCTGCGGGAGCGGCTGGGCCATGTGGAGGAGCAGGTGATGACCAAAGTCGACACAGCCATTGCGGTGAGCTTCGGCCTGCCTCGGGACCGGGAGGTCTGACGAAAGACGGATTTGGACGGAGGCGGCTGTGGCGACTGTGGCGCAAGCCCCGCGCCGCAAAAGCGGCGTGCAAGCGTCCCAGAGGGACCTTGGGACCGGCGGAATTCACTTCCGGCGGTCCTGGTGAAATCCCAAGGGCTCCC
>CAJFNE010000097.1 GCA_904393855.1 uncultured Oscillibacter sp.
TCCATGAAGAGCGAGTGGATCCTGGTGGACCCGGTGACCCGGAAGATCCTGCGGCCCAGCTCCTTTACCGCCAGGCCCCTGACCACCTGCGACCGGGAGATCGACAGCCCGGACCCCCAGAAGATTGTGCTTCCCCATGAGGGAACCGAGGACCTGGGGACACGCGTGATCCGCTGGTCGGATCTGGACGGCAACGGCCACCTGTACAGCGGCAACTATGGCGATATCGTCTGGGACGCCCTGCCGGCGGACCTGCAGAGCCGGACGCCCCGGGAGTTCCAGATCAACTACAGCAAGGAGGTCACCCTGGGGGATGAGGTGCGGCTCCTGGGCTTCCGGGAGGGGGACACCTACCGAATGGAGGGCCTGGGACCGGAGGCCCCCTGCTTTACCGCCCTGTGTGTGTTCTGACCGGAGGCGGGGGCATGGTATCTGAGTTTCTACAGGCCGCTTTCCCATGGGTATGCATGGGTCTGGCCCTGGCGCTGGCCTGCGCTTTTTTGTCTCAGAGGCAGGCCTAGAGCGTCGGGCAGCGTGGTGCTGCCGGCCATATCTGTGAAAAAAGGGGCTTCGGAATCCCGATTCCGAAGCCCCTTTTCTGCGTGTGAAAGGCTCAATAGCCGTAGATCATGGAGCGGTTGATCTCCCCGATG
The DNA here is from genome assembly GCA_904393855.1 of uncultured Oscillibacter sp. Taxonomy (GTDB): domain Bacteria; phylum Bacillota; class Clostridia; order Oscillospirales; family Oscillospiraceae; genus Oscillibacter. The sequence goes on from CAJFNE010000097.1 coordinate 654, forward strand.
GTGTGGGCGCCGCACATGGCCATGGTGTCGGCCAGCTCGGCCTTCAGCTTGTCCACATACACCTGGATGCCCTCCGCGCCGCCGCCATAGACCATGGTGACGAAGGGACGGGCAATCAGCACGCCGTCGGCGCCCAGGGCCAGGGCCTTGAACACGTCCATGCCGGTGCGGATGCCGCCGTCCACCAGGACCGTCATCTTGTCGCCCACTGCGTCCACGATGGCGGGGAGTACCTCGGCGGTGGCGGGACACTGGTCCAGCACCCGGCCGCCGTGGTTGGACACCACGATAGCCGCCGCGCCGGCCTCCAGGGCCTTCTCCGCGCCCCGGACCGTCATGATGCCTTTCAGGATGAAAGGCTTGCCGGCCAGTTGCGCTACCTCCCGCAGCTCGGCCACGGTTTTGCGGCCGGCGGGAGGCGTCTGATTCTGCAGGAAAGGCAGCCCCGCCGCGTCAATGTCCATGGCCACGGCGAAGGGGTCCGCCGGCAGCACCAGGTCCAGCTTCTCCCGAATTACCTCCATGTTCCAGGGCTTGATGGTGGGGACGCCGCAGCCGCTGCTCTTTTTCAGAGCCTGGGCGGCCCCCTCCATGACGGCGGGGTTGACGCCGTCGCCGGTGAAAGCGGCGATGCCGGCCGCCGCGCAGGCGGGGACCAGAATGTCGTTGTAGGCCAGATCGTCATACTTGTCGCCGTAGTGCAGCGTCATGGCGCCCACCGGGGCGGCAAAGACCGGCAGAGCGAACGTCCGGCCAAAGAGCTGGGCGGTGGTGTCCACAGGCGTGTTTCCGCAGATGGTGTCCATGTTGACGCACAGCTCCTGCCACTTCTGATAGTTGCGGATGGCGCCGGTGCCGATCCCCTTGGCGCCGGGGCCGGGAACCGTATTCTTGCAGGCCAGGCCATTGCACACGGGGCAGGCCTTGCAGTAGGGGCCGGAGCAGGTCCGGGCCTGAGCTAAGATTTCCTGATAGGTCATTGGGTTCATTCCTCCTCACACAAATTGAAAAGCCGCGTGTATTGTACCGCATTTGCGGTGGAAAGGCAACACCGCCGGGAAAATTTCTCCAGGGGCTCACCAGCGGTCCGTCCAGCCGGCCTCGCCTTTCTCCCCAAAGGGTTCCGGGCAGATGTCCTCTTCCTCCATCTCCGCCCGGATGGCGGCGGAGAGGTCCCGGACGGTGCCGGGGCCGTAGCTGGCAAAGGCGTCCGTATCCATCAGAATGGCACCGGCCCGCTCCATGTCTGCCAGGTTCACCCGCTGGATCTCCTCTGTCTGGGAGGAGCAGCAGTCCGTCAGCACCACGGTGTTGTACTCCAGGGCGATGGCGTCGTAGCAGGTGGTGCGGATGCAGTTGGGGGTGGTGGTGCCGGTGAGGATCACGGTCCGCACGTCCAGCCGGCGGAGGATCAGGTCCAGCTCTGTCTGGAAGAAGGCGCTCCACCGGGGCTTGATGATGGTGTAGTCCCCCGGCTGGGGCCGCAGGCCCTCCGGCGCCTGGGCGCTGTTGGGGCCCGTGGAGGCGGGGGCGCAGGCACGACCTCCGGCCGTCCAGGCGGCGTAGCGGGTCAGCTCCACATCGCTGCCGTCGGCGCGGTAGATGCGCTTGACAAAGAACACGGGGATGCCCTTGGCCCGGGCCAGCTCCACCGCCCGGACGCAGGCGGAAACCGTGGACTGAGCATAGCGGATCCAGTGGCCGCCCTCCGGGTGGACAAAGCCGTTTTCCATGTCGATCACCAGCAGAGCGGAGCGGGTGGGATTCGGTTTCATCAGCAAGACCTCCTGTCAGGTTTTTTGAAAGATGTGGATGCGGAAAGAGATGCGGGTGGTGAGGGTGTCCAGAGCCGCCAGCCGCTCAGCTCCCGTCTGGGGCGTTTTCCAGTAGTAGGGCGTCATCTGGAAGAGGGCGTGGATGTCCGTTTGGCAGGACAGGGTGATGGAGCCCTCCACCGGCACGATGTCCGCATAGGTGAAGCCCTCGTAAGGTGTCTCCTTTTCCTCGTTGGGATAGGGGCGGTCGTAGAGGACCTGCTTCAGCTCCCACAGGTGGTCCGCCCCGGGCACCACGTAGAGGAAGATCCCGCCCGGCTTCAGCACCCGGCAAAATTCCTCCAGCGCCAGAGGGGAAAAGCAGTTCAGCAGGATGTCCGCCGCCCCGTCCGCCACCGGCAGATGGAAAGAGGAGGCCACCGCCCACTCGATCCCCTTTTCCCGCTTGGCGGCAATCCGCAGGCTGAATTTGGAGATGTCCGTCCCGGCCATCCGAGGAGATTTTCCAGCGGCGGTCAGGGCCTGATAGATGCCGGCGGTGTAGGTTCCCTCGCCGCAGCCCGCGTCCAGGATCATGGGAAAATCGCCGGAACGGGACAGAATCTGACTACAAAGCGTATTTAGGAGCGGGGTATAATACCCTTTGGATAGAAAATCCCGCCGGGCAGCAGCCATCCCCCTGTCATCTCCCGGCGCGGCGGAGTGCTTCTGATTGGGGGGGAGCAGATAGGTGTAGCCCTCCTTGGCTATATCGTAGCTGTGTCCGGCACCGCAGCGGCAGACCCGCTCCTCCCGCATCAGGGGCGCGTTGCAGACCGGACAGCGAAAGAGACTTTTCATTCTATGCTCACATCCGTTACATCGTTGATCCACTTCCGGCTCCGCAGCCGCCAGATTCCCAGGGGGGTCTTGACGATATTCTCCGAGTAGATGCCCAGGCAGATCAGGGGCAGCGGGGCGTTCAGCACCAGGGCGGTGACCGCCGCCAGGGGGACCGCCACCAGCCACAGGGGCCCCAGATCGATGAGGGTGGCCGCCCGCACGTCGCCTCCGGCCCGGAGCACGCCGGTCATGTTGGTGATGTCGAAAGACTTCAGGGGCAGGAGGACCAGGTACACCACGCACAGCGTGACAGCCGCCTCCGTGGCCAGCTCCGACAGGCTGAAGAGGGGGTACAGGTACGGGATGAACACCAGGGGCAGGGCCAGGGCCAGACACACCGCCAGCGCGCCTCCCAGCAGGAGGGACACCAGCAGCAGGCACCAGCCCAGGCTGTATACCCGGTCCTTGGAGGTGCCCTCGCCGATGGCCTTGCCCAGAATCACCGCGGCGGCCCCCGCCAGGCCGAAGCAGGAGACGGTGGTGAATTTGTCGATATTGCCCATGATGGTGTAGGCGGCCAGCATATCCGCGCTGGCGGCCATGTGGCCCAGGATGGCGGTCATCATGGTGGTGCCCAGGCCCCACATGCTCTCGTTGATAAGTACCGGCGTGGCGTAGTGGAGGAAGCTGCGGGCGGTGTCCCGGCCCGGGCGAAACAGCAGCTTCGGCATCAGGGGGATGCGGCGGCAGGCGAGGGCGTAGAGTACCACGATCAAAAACTCCACCACCCGGGAGGCCAGGGTGGCCAGAGCCGCGCCGGTGATCCCCAGGGCCGGCGCCCCGAAGTTGCCGAAGATCAGGCAGTAGTTCAAAAAGGTGTTCAGCAGCATGGAGCAGGCAAAGACCTTCATCCCCAGGGAGGGGTTCTCGGCGCTGCGCTGCATGCCCACATAGACGCTGCTGACGGAGTTGAAGATGTAGGAGAGCCCCACAATTTTCAGGTAGGGAGCCCCCATCTCCACCAGGGCGGTGTTGTCCGTCACCAGGAACAGCACCTGATGGGGGAAGCAGAACAGCACCAGCGCCGCCAGGGAGGAGATCAGCAGCCCCGCGTACATGGCAAAGCCCATGCAGCGGTTGATGGAGGCCAGATCCTGCTTTCCCCAGAACTGGCTGGCCAGAACCGTCAGGCCGCTCATGAGGCCGAAGATGATCACCTGGATCAAGTAAATGGGGGCGTTGGCCGCCGTGACGGCGGAGAGCTCATAGTCCCCAGATGGTAGAACATGGATGACCTCTTGAAGTGAAATTGGAGTCGCCGCAGGGAAGCATTTACAGCATGGGCATCCGGGTGTCGTGGTGCCGCCGGAGGGCCTCCGCGCAGGCGTCGATGTCGGCCCGCGTGGTCTCCGGGCCGAAGCTCAGGCGGATGACGCCGCTGGAGACCTTCTTCGGTAACTTCAGGGCGGCGATCACATGGCTGGGCTTGCCCTGGTGACAGGCGGAGCCGGCGGAGACGCAGATGCCCTGGCTGCCCAGGTCGTTGACGATATTCTGACTGGGCCACCCCACCAGGGAGACGGAGAGCACGTGGGGCGCGCCCCCGGGGGCGGAGAGAATTTTCAGGTCGGGGATGGCGGAGAGCCGCTCCGCGGCGTAGTCCCGGACGGCCGCCATCTGGCGGAGGGTCTCCTCCGGATTCTCCAGCCGCAGCTCCACGGCCTTGGCAAAGCCGGCGATCTGGGCCGTGGCCTCGGTGCCGGAGCGGAGGCCGCTCTCCTGCCCGCCTCCTGCCAGCAGGGGCTTGGGATTTCGGACACGAGGACCGATGTACAACGCCCCGATGCCCTTGGGCCCGCCGACCTTATGGGCGGAGATGGTGAGGAAATCCACTCCCAGGGCCTTGGCGGAACAGGGAACTTTCAGAAAGCCCTGGACCGCGTCGGTGTGGAGCAGGGTCTTGGGGTTCTTCGCCGCCAGGCCCCTGGCGATCTCGGAAATGGGGTAGATGCTGCCCAACTCATTGTTCACCAGCATGCAGGACACCAGCGCCGTGTCCGACCGGACGGCGGCGAGCACCTGCTCGGTAGAGATGGAGCCGTCCTGGGCCGGGGCCAGGTAGGTGACCTCGTACCCCTGCCGCTCCATCCAGCGGCAGGATTCCAGCACGGCGCTGTGCTCCACGGCGGTGGTGACGATGTGCTTCCCCATGTGGCGGTTCTGCCAGCAGGCGGCGGTGACGGCCCAGTTGTCCGCCTCCGTGCCGCAGGAGGTGAAGAACAGCTGCCCCGCCTCGCAGTCCAGGGCGCCCGCCACGGTTTTGCGCCAGGTCTCCACCCGGCGCTTCATCTCCAGTCCCAGGGGGTACTGGGAGCTGGGGTTGCCGAACTGCTCGGTCAGCACTTCATACATGGCGTCCGCCACCGCCCGGGGTACGGGTGTGGTGGCGGCGTGGTCCAGGTAGATCATATGGAAAAAACCTTCTTTCTGAAAGGAAAACGGTTTGCTGAGCATGTCTTACCATTATATAGAGGAAATAGAAAAAAGGCAAGGAGAACTTGCCCGCCCCGGCATGGTGTGGTAAGATGGACCAGAAGAACACCCGGAAGGAGGCGGCACGGTGGGGGCGTGGCTTCTGCTGCCTTTCTTTTTGCTCCGCTTCGGCCTGCTGGCGCTGCTGGACCGGCAGGCCGTGGGGCGGGCGGCCCATTTTGCCCCCATGTACGGCGGAGAGCGGGCCGCCTACTGGGTGTATCAGCTCTCCAACCTTGCGATTTTACTGTTCATTTTGACCGCACGCATCCAGACGGAGCCATCCCCGTTCCTGTTCGGCGGGCTGGTGCTCTATGGCGCAGGCCTGCTCCTGCTGGCGCTGGCGGTGGCGGCTTTCGCCTCGCCGGCCAAGGACGGCGTCCGGCGGACCGGCGTGTACCGCTTTTCCCGGAACCCCATGTACGTGGCCTATTTCCTCTATTTTCTGGGCTGCTCCCTGCTGGCGCGGTCGCCGCTGCTGGCCGTTCTGGTGCTGGGATTCCAGGCCTCCGCCCACTGGGTGATCCTGGCGGAGGAGCGGTGGTGTAACCGGCAATTTGGGGAGGCCTATCTGCAATATATGAAATCGGTCCGGCGCTATCTAGGCCCGCCGGCTAAATTTCCACCGGAGGAATCAACATGAGAGTTGCCATCTACACCTTGGGCTGCAAGGTGAATCAATACGAGACCCAGGCCATGGAGCAGGCGCTGCGCGCCCGGGGGCACGAGGTGGTGCCCTTCACTGGTCAGGCGGACGCCTACGTGGTGAACACCTGCTCCGTCACGGCGGTCAGCGATCAGAAGTCCCGGCAGGTGATCCACGGCGTCCAGCGGAAGCACCCCGACGCCGTGGTGGCGGTGTGCGGGTGCTATCCCCAGACCCACGCCGACGATGTGCGGAAGCTGGGGGTGGACCTGATGGCCGGCACCGGCGACCGGACGGGCTTCATCCGATTGCTGGAGGAGGCCGCGGCGGAGAAGCGGCGGATCGAGGCCATCGACCAGCCCTTTGAGCGGCGGGTGTTCGAGGTGCTGCCCGCCGGGGGCCTGCCGGAGCGGACCCGGGCCATGCTGAAGGTGGAGGACGGGTGCGTCAACTTCTGCGCCTACTGCATCATCCCCTATGCCCGGGGCCGGGTGCGGTCATTGCCCATCCCCACGGCGGCGGAGCAGGCAAAGGAGCTGGCGGCGGAGGGCTACCAGGAGATCGTGGTGACAGGCATCGAGATCTCCTCCTGGGGCCAGGACCTGAGGACCGGCGAGACGCTGACGAATCTGCTGGAGGCTGTGTGCGATGCCGCGCCAGAGGTCCGCATCCGGCTGGGGAGTTTGGAGCCCCGGACCATCACCGAGGACTTCTGCCGCCGGGCGGCGGCCCTGCCCAACCTCTGCCCCCAGTTCCACCTGTCTTTGCAGTCCGGGTGCGATGAGACCTTGAAGCGGATGAACCGGAAGTACGACACCGCCCGATTCGCCCAGTCTGTTGACCTTTTAAACCAATATTTTGATCATCCTGCCGTCACCACGGACCTGATTACCGGCTTCCCCGAGGAGACGGAGGAGGAGTTTTCCCAGACCCTGGACTTCATCCGCCGGTGCGGGTTTGCCCAAATGCACATCTTCCCCTACTCCATCCGGCCCGGCACCCCGGCGGCGGACATGCGCCAGGTGCCGAAAGCCGTGAAAGAGGAGCGGGCCCGCCGGGCGACGGCAGTGGCGTCGGAGCTCCACCGGGATTATCTCGCCTCCTGCGTGGGGGCGGTGTACCCCGTCCTCTTCGAGCAGCCCAAGGGCGGAAAGTATTTCGGCCACGCCCCCAACTACATGGAGGTGCTGGCAGAGGGGACGGACCTGCACAACCAGGTGCGGGACGTGAAGATCACCGGCAGCGACGGGGAGTCCCTGCTGGGAGAATTGTTGGAGGACTGACATGAAGAGCCATTTCTTTGCCTATATCTCCCGGATGCGGTTCATCCAGCGGTGGGCCCTCATGCGCAACACCGCCCCGGAGAACGTCCAGGAGCACAGCCATCAGGTGGCCGTCCTGGCCCACGCCCTGGCGGTGATCCGCAATGAGAAGTTCGGCGGGCGCCTGGACCCCGGCGCCGTAGCGGTGGCGGCGCTGTACCACGACGCCAGCGAGATCCTGACCGGCGACATGCCCACCCCCATCAAGTACGACAACCCCGCCATCCGCAGCGCCTACAAGGACGTGGAGGCGGTGGCCAGCCGCCGCCTGCTGGAGATGCTGCCGCCGGAGCTGCGGCCAGCCTACGAGCCCATCCTGCTGGAGACGGACGGCGAGATCCGGCGGGTGGTGAAGGCGGCGGACAAGCTCTCCGCCTATATCAAGTGCGTGGAGGAGCTGAAGGCTGGAAACAACGAGTTCCGGGAGGCCGCGGGCCAGACCCGGAAAGCCCTGGAGGGCTACGGTCTGCCGGAGGTTGGGTACTTTTTGGAGACTTTCATGGACAGTTTCTCCCTGACGCTGGATGAATTGAAGTGAAGCGAATGAGGAAGCCGGCGGGCAGTGCCCGCCGGCTTTCCTTTTGGATGCAGAGAGATTGCTCATTGTACCGGGACGACGGTATCGCCCACCTGAACGGCGGTCACCTGGCTCACGTCCAGCAGCTCCCGAAACTGGCTGGTAAAGCTGGCGTCGGTGAAACTGCCGCCCTCTCCGCCGCGGCCGCCGACGCCGCTCAGGTCCAGGGTCAGCTCCGCCACCGGCTGGAGGCTGCCGTCCCGCAGCACCAGGGACGTGTCCTGCTTCAGTTCCCCGAGCTGCCGGTAGGGGGTGCCGCCGGAGAGCTCCACGGTGATGGAGAAAGGGGACACGATGACCCGGATGGCGCGGCCGTCCTCCCGCCAGGAGCCGGTCAGGGTCTGGGAGACGGCCTCCGGCTGGAAGGTCAGGAGCGCCGGGTGGTCCGTCACGGCAGTCAGCTGCTCGCCGACCTCCATCACCGGCGGCGCCACCAGCAAAGTCAGGGGTTGGGTGGTGAAGTCTGCGCCGGGCGTACTGGCCGTGGCGCTGAGCAGATAGGTGATGGTGTGGGTCTCCGGGTCATACCCCGTGGTTTCCGTGGAGGTGGAGTAGGTGCCGCCGAGGCCGAACCCGGCCAGGGCGTTTTGCGTATTGCCCATGTAGTCGGTGTAGGAGGCGGCGTCGGTCCAATCCAGCTCCGCCCAGCGGTCCCGGTCCGCCTGTTCCAGTTCCTCCCAGGTGACCTGATCGGTGAGGTAGTAGGTCACGCGGGGCAGGTGGAAGTGAGCGGCCTGGGCAGTCTCCCGGCTGATGGTATCCGGCAGGTGGTAGTCCAGCAGGAGGTAGAGGTTTCCCACATCCACCAGGGCCTGTCGGACCGTCAGGGTCACATCATCGCAGACGGAGGAGAGGTTTACCTCCTGGAAGGCTTTCTCCGCCATGGGGGTCTCCGCCCCCTCCGGGCCGAAGCGGTCTGTGAAGATGTGATCCCAGTTCACCAGCACTGCAGCCCCGGCGGAGGCTGTCAGAAGGACGATCAGTACCGCCGCCAGCGCCGCCTTGCGGACAAAGCCCCGGGGCCGGAAAACAGCCGTCTGGGCCTGGGGGCCCGGGGCCGCGGAGAGAACGGTTTCCCGCAGCCGGTTTTCCAGCTCCGGCGGCGGCGCGCAGTGTTCCATAGCATCGTGATAGCGATTCATAAGTGTTCCTCCCATGTTTTCCGCAGGGCGTCCCGGCCCCGCTTCAGCCGCATTTTCACCGTGGGCACCGTTACCCCCAGGAGCCGCGCGATCTCCCGGAGGGAGTACCCCTCGTAGTAGTGGAGGTGGAGGACCGTCCGCTGGGCCTCCGGCAGGGCAGCCACGTGGTCCAGCAGGCCCAGCTCTTCCGGCAGGACGGCGGCGGAGGCGGCCTCCAGGGGCAGGTCCGACCGGCTGGAGCGCTTCCAGGCATCCCGGCACAGGTTCAGGGCCACCCGGAACAGCCAGCGCCGCTCGTGGTCCGGCGAGGCGAAAGCCGGCGCCCGGTAGAGGCGCTTGCAGAATACCTCCTGCAGCACGTCCTCCGCGTCCGCCGGGTTCTTCATCTGCAGCAGGCAGAACCGGTACAGGGACGGGCCGTATGTCTGATAGACCTGTTCAAAGAGCAATTCCGTCTCGGTCACGGCTCCCACCTCCTTCTATTTCTTGTTACGAATGAGCGGGGGGAAAGGTCACAGCTCCGCCCGGATTTTTTGGGAATGGGCGGACTGCGGAAAGGAACAAGGCCCCTGGCGGCCGCCAGGAGCCTTGCTGCGGAAAGTCAGGCCGGTTTCCGGCTCCCCATATGGAGGAGCAGCCCGATCACCAGGCCGATGCAGGCGGGGAGCACCCACCCCATGCCGATGGAGAAGAAGGGCAGGTACGCGTCCGCGGCGTCCAGCAGGACCTCCGCGTGGAGCAGGGACTGCACCCCCGCCGGGAGGGCCTTCAGGAAGTCCAGGAAGGCGGCCACGGCGGTCAGGGCCGTGACCGGGAGGAAGACCCGCCGGTCATACTGGAACCACCGGCCCGTGAGGCACAGCAGCACCAGGGTGATGGTCAGGGGATAGAGGAACATCAGCACGGGGGTGCTGAGGGAGATGATCCGGCTGAGGCCGAAGTTGGCCACGCCGAAGGAGAACAGGCAAAAGACCACCGTGTAGGCCCGGTAGCTGAGGGAGCGGGGGAACAGCTCCGTGAAGGTGGTGGCGCAGGAGGTGATGAGGCCGATGGCGGTCTTTAGGCAGGCAAAGGTGACGGTGATCCCCAGCAGCACCCCGCCCAGGGTGCCGAAGTAGTGGGTGCCGATCTGGTACAGGGCTTCGCCGCCGTCGGTGCTCAGGCCGTAAACCGCCCGGGACTGGGCACCCACCACCGTCAGCAGGCAGTAGATGACCGCCATCAGCGCCGTGCTGAGGCAGCCGGCCTTCACGGTGCTGCCGGAGATGGCCTGGGGGGACTGGAGCCCCAGGCCCCGGATGGCGTTGATCAGCACGATGCCAAAGGCCAGGGCCGCCAGGGCGTCCAGGGTGTTGTAGCCCTCCAAAAAGCCCTGGAAGAAGCTCTGGGCGGCGCTCTGTCCTTCGTAGGCCCCGATGGGCTCCAGGGCGGCGGGGTCCCCCATGGGATGCAGCAGCGCCGCCGCCAGGAGGATGCTCAGGAACAGCAGGAACAGGGGGTTCAGGACCTTCCCCACCCAGGTGAGGATGCCGGAGGGGCGCAGGGAGAAGTACAGCACCACCAGGAAGAACAGGGCCGAGAAGATGCACAGGGCCGGGGTCTCATACTCCGAGGGCAGAAGGGGCAGGATGCCCACGCTGAAGGAGACTGTGGCGGTGCGGGGGATGGCGAACAGGGGGCCGATGGACAGGTACAGGGCGCAGGTGAAGAAGTAGCTGTACCCCCGGCCCACCCGGCAGCCCATGTCGAAGCACCCCTCGCTCTGGGACATGCCCATGGCGGCGACGCCCAGCAGAGGCAGACCCACGCCGGTGAGGCACAGGCCCACGATGGCCGGCCACAGGTTGGCGCCGGCCTGCTGGCCCATGTAGACGGGGAAGATCAGGTTGCCGGCCCCGAAGAACAGGCCGAAGAGCATGGAGGCGAGCACGATATATTCCTTGGCAGTCAATTTCCGATCCATGGGAGGATTCCTCACTTTATCTATATTTGATCGTTTCCTGGGTCAGTTCAGAGTGTCCGCCGCCTGGGCGAACAGCGCCTCGATCCGCTCCGCCGTGGCGGGGCAGGAGCGGAGGTCCGGGTCCTGCTCCAGCAGGGATTCCGCCGCCTGCTGGGCCTCCCGCAGCAGCTGGGTGTCGCAGCCCAGGTCCGCCACCTTCAATCCCGGCAGACCGTGCTGCCGCTCCCCGAAGAAGTCGCCGGGGCCCCGGAGCCGCAG
>CAJFNE010000098.1 GCA_904393855.1 uncultured Oscillibacter sp.
AATGGTGGTCCGAATTGGTTTTTTATTCCGATTGGTGTGGTCATTTTATTGGGCGGTATTATCTGCTTGATGAAGTGCCGTCTGCAAGAACAGCACAGAAAGCACCTGAAAACAAACGGCATTACAGTGGTCGGGAATGTTCAGTCTGTTCGACATTTAGTTTGGATTAACTGGAATACAAAGACATTTGTAAATTGGCCCGGACAATGCTCTCCGTGGGTCGTTCAATGCTCCTACTGCTATGGTGGACGGACTTATACAGTTAAAAGCCTCCTGTCTTGGATTAAGCCAGCTACTGATTTTCAACAGCCCGTTATTTACCTTGATCCATACAATCCAGCTCATGCCTATGTGGATATGGATACGATTAAGTGGGAACTTTAATCCTCTTGAGTAAGATCACAAGCCGCACATATCTGCAGGCGTCTTTTGATTGATTCTACCAAACGAAACAATTGCATATAATCAGATAGGGATCGTCGTTTTCAAATAAGAAAATGGCTGTCCCTTTATTGTGCCTGCCGGCAAATATTTGGTTAAAATGACGGAGTATTTCAATTCCCCTTGAAATCACGACTTCCCTTGAAAAGGGAGGCTGGTTTCCCCGGCGATTCCGTCCATCATACTTTGCCCCTCGTCCCCATAAGGTGTTTGGAGAGGAGGGGATGCGGTTGCGCCTCAGTATGTTCTACAGCACGCTGCTGCTGACGGGGGTCAATCTGCTGCTGCGGCTGGCGGGCACGGTCTTTCAGGTGTATCTCTCGGACCGCATCGGGGCCGCCGGAGTGGGACTGCTGCAGCTGGTGCTGTCCGTGGCCCTGCTGGCGGAGACCGCCGGTGTCGCGGGCGTGCGGACCACCGCCATGTACCTCTCCGCCGAGGAGCTGGGGAGGAAGCACCCCGGCCGGATTCCCCGCATCCTCTCCCACTGCTCCGTCTACAGCCTGGTGTGCAGCTGCGCCGTGGGGGTGGCGCTGTATTTCGGCGCACCGCTGCTGGCCCAGCAGTGGATTGGGGATATCCGGACAGCGGGGGCCCTGCGGCTGTTTGCCTGCTTTTTGCCGGTGGAGTGCCTGTGCGGTGTGCTGCGGGGATATTTCACCGCAGCGGAGCGGATTGGGACCCTGGCGGTGGTCGGCATTGGGGAGCAGCTGTGCTCCATGGCTGTCACGGTGGCCGCGCTGATGGGCTGGGCGGGGGAGGACCCGGTCCGGGCCTGTCAGGCGGTGGTCTTCGGGGTCGGGGTGAGCGCGTGCTTCACCCTGGCCTGCCTGGGACTGCTGCGGCCCCGGAGCGGGGAGAGGCGGCCCGCCGGGCCGTCTCCGGTCTGGCGGATGCTGCGCATCGCCGTCCCGCTGGCGCTGGCGGATGACCTGAAGGCCGGGCTCTCCGCGGCGGAGAAGCTGGTGATCCCCCGGGGACTGGCCCTCCACCCCGGCACGCGGGCGCCCATGGCCTCTTTCGGCGTGGTGTCCGGCATGGTGATGCCGGTGCTGATGCTCCCGGCAGCCATCCTGTTCTCCCTGGCGGAGTTGCTGATCCCGGAGCTGGCCCGGTGCGCCGCCGTGGGCAGCCGCCGCCGGATCCGCTACCTGACCCGGCGCAGCCTGCGGATGGGGATGCTGTACGGCCTCTGGTGCGGGGGACTGCTGTTCCTGCTGGCGGGCCCTTTGTGCGAGACCCTCTATGACAGCCAGGATGCGGGGAAGTACCTGATGCTCTTCGCCCCCCTGGCCCCCATGCTCTACTGTGACGCCCTGACCGACGCCATGACCAAGGGCCTGGGCCAGCAGGAGAGCTGCGTGCGGTACAACATCGTGACCTCCGCCCTGGACCTGGGGCTGCTGCTGGTGCTGCTGCCCCGCTGGGGGATGCTGGGATACTTTGTCAGCTTCCTGGTCTCCCATCTGCTGAACTTCGCCTTGAGCATCCGGCAGCTCCTGAAGACAGCCGGTATCACCGTCTCCCTCCGCCGGCTGCTTCTGGCGGGGCTGGCGACCCTGGCGGGAGTGGGCGCGGCCCTGCTGTTTGCGGGAGCGGGGGCGCGGGCGGCGGTGTTCCTGGCGGTGAGCTGGGTGCTGTTCTGGTGCTCCGGCACCCTCCGGCGGGAGGACCTGCACTGGGCCCGGGGGTTGCTGCGCACCCGCCGCAGATAGGCGGCGGAGCCGGGGGAATCGGCGGGTCAAAAAGCCCGCTGATTCCCCAGTTACATTTGGTGATAATGTGAGTTGACAAAGCCGGGGCGCGTCAGTATAATCTCCTCCGCATGAATGGAAACCACTGTGGGAGGAGGGAGCGCATGGAGCGTGCCGTGCCAGCGGAGAACCTGTTTGATCTGGAGAGCGTCGGGGCGGTGCTGCTGCGGATCGCGCCGCCGGTGATGGTGGCCCAGCTGATCCAGTCCCTGTACAATATCGTGGACAGCTACTTTGTGGGCCAGTTCTCCGGGGACGGGCTGACCGCCCTCTCCATCATCTACCCGATCCAGCTGATTGTCACGGCCATCGCGGTGGGCACCGGCGTGGGCGTCAACACCCTGATCTCCCGGTACGACGGCCAGGGCAAGCGGGGGGAGGCCCAGGGGACCGCGGGCACCGGCACCCTGCTGGCGGTGATCAGCTGGCTGCTCTTCGCGGTCCTCAGCGCCGTGATCATGACCCCCTTCGCCCGGGCCTCCACGGAGTCCCCCCAGGTAGCGGAGTACACCGTGACCTATGGCCTGATCGTCTGCATCGGCAGCCTGGGCGTCTTCCTGGAGAGCACCTGGAGCAAGGTGCACCAGGCCCGGGGCAATATGCGCCTGCCCATGATCGCCCAGGTCTCAGGCGCTCTCACCAACATCGTGCTGGACCCCATCCTGATCTTCGGCTGGGGGCCTGTCCCGGAGCTGGGTGTGGCCGGTGCCGCCTACGCCACGGTGGCGGGGCAGGTGCTGGCGGCGGTGATCACCTGCTCCGGCTTCCACCGACCGCCGCCCCTGCGGCAGGCGCTGTCCTACGCGGGGCGCATCTACCGGCTGGGGTATCCCTCCATCCTGATGCAGATGCTGTTCACCGTTTACATCATGGCGCTGAACCTGATCCTGGCGGGCTTCTCGGATGACGCGGTGACGGTCCTGGGCCTCTACTATAAAATTCAGTCCTTCTTCTTCATCCCGCTGGCGGGGCTGCAGACCTGCATCGTCCCTTTCCTCAGCTACACCTATGCCAAAGGGGCCTACCAGCGGTGTCAGCAGATCGTGAAGGACTCCATCCTGGTGGCGATGATTTTTATGCTGGTGGGTGTGGCCTGCTTTGAGCTGATCCCCGAGCCGCTGCTCCGGATCTTTACCTCCGACGCCCAGGTACTGGAGATCGGCGCCCACGCCTTTCACATCATCGGCGTCAGCTTTGTGCCCGCCGTGCTCTCCCTGATCTTCCCGGTGTTTTTCCAGGCCATCGGCGCCGCGCTGCCCAGCGTGCTGCTCTCCCTGACCCGGCAGATCTTCTGCCTGATCCCGGTGTTCTGGCTGTTCTCCCGGATCGGCCTGGGCTATGCCTGGTTCGCCTTCCCCGTGGCGGAGACGGTGACGGGGACGCTGGGCCTGGCGCTCTACTTCCACCGCCTTCGGATGTGGCACCTCTACGAGGCGCCTCAGGAGCGGAACCGCAAAGGAGCTGTTGTTATGAAAATGATCACTGCCATCATCAGCAAGAAGGACACCGGCGAGGTGTGCGCCGCCCTGACGGAGGCCGGTTTCTACTTCACCCGGATGGCCTCCACCGGCGGGTTCCTCACCGGCGGCAACACGACCCTCCTGATCGGTACGGAGGACGACCGGGTACAGCGGGCCATCGAGGTGATCCGCCAGCACTGCTCCCGCCGGACGGAGACGATCTCCTCCACGGTGCAGCTGGCCACGCCGTCCACGGCGTCTCCCACGGAGGTCACGGTGGGAGGAGCCACGCTGTTCGTGTCCGACGTGACGCAGTTCGAGAAAATTTGAGAGTGGGTTTCCTGTGCGCAGGCCGGTGCTCCGGCCTGCGTTTTTTTGCGGGGAACGCCGCTCCATTCCCCTTGCACTGGGGGAGAAATCATCCTATAATAGGGGCGATCTGAAGGATAGAAGGGAGTCTGAGCGCATATGCGGATTCTGGTGGTGGAGGATGAGCGGGATCTGAACCGGATTCTCACCAAGACGCTGACCAAGGCGGGCTACACCGTGGACGGCTGCTATGACGGGGAGGAGGTCCAGGACCACCTGCGGGGAGCGGAGTACGACGCCATTTTGATGGATGTCATGATGCCGAAGAAGGACGGCTTTACCCTGGTGGCGGAGCTGCGGGCCCAGGGGGTGGACACGCCGGTGCTCTTCCTCACCGCCCGGGACAGTGTGGCGGACCGGGTCCAGGGATTGGACCTGGGGGCCGATGACTATCTGGTGAAGCCCTTTGACTTTGACGAGCTGCTGGCCCGCATCCGGGCCATGACCCGCAAGCACGTGGGCAACCGCAGCAACCTCTTCACCGTGGGGGACCTGACGGTGGACACCCGGAAGCAGACGGCGGAGCGGGCCGGCCGGGAGATCGCCCTCTTGCCCAAGGAGTTTGCCATCCTGGAGCACCTGATCCGCAACAAGGGCGTGGTGGTCTCCCGGGAGCAGCTGGAGGACCGGATCTGGAACTATGAGTACACCGGCAGCTCCAACAATGTGGACGTTTACATGAGCCGCCTGCGGAAGAAAATCGACGAGGGCTTTGACACGAAGCTGATCCACACCGTCCGGGGCGCCGGATGGGTGCTGCGGGAGGGGACGCCATGAGAAGACGATCCGTCAAAGTCCGCCTGACCATCTGGTATACCGCGCTCATGGTGCTGATGGCGGCCCTGGTGCTGGCCTTTGTGGCGATGATCAGCAGCTCCGTGGCCTCCCAGTCCTCCCGAACCTACCTCTCCCAGGTGGTGCGGGGCAACCTGGATCAGGTGTCCCTGGTGGACGGAAGCCTGCAGCTGGGGGAGGAGTTCACCTTCCTGCAGGACGGGGTGTATACGGTGGTTTACAGCCAGAGCGGGGCCCTGCTGGCGGGACAGCTGCCGCAGCCCTTCTCCACCGTGTCGGAGCCCTTCGTCAACGGCCTGACCCGCCCGGTAGACACGGACCAGGGGGAATACTACGTGCTGGACTTCTGGGTGCCCTCCGGCTGGGAGAGCGGCGTTTGGGTCCGGGGACTGATGGAAGTCTCCGAGGGCAACCGGACCCTGTACAGCCTGCTGCTGGCGGCGGCCATCGCCATGCCGGGTTTCATCCTGCTGGCGGCCCTGGGCGGCTACTGGCTGGTCCGCCGGGCCTTCCGCCCGCTGGACGCCATCAATGCCACCGCCTCCGCCATCAACGAGGGGCGGGACTTGTCCGCCCGGATCGGCGCCATGCCGGGACATGGGGAGTTCACCCAGCTGGCCGGCAATTTTGACCGGATGCTGGAGCGGCTGGAGCGGGCCTTTGAGGCGGAGAAGCAGTTCACCGCCGACGCCTCCCACGAGCTGCGCACCCCGGTGACGGTGATTCTGAGCGCCTGTGAGTACGCGGAGAAATACGGCGAGACGCCGGAGGAGCGGCAGGAGACCCTCCAGACCATCCACCGGCAGGGCAGGAAGATGGCGGACCTCATCAGCCAGCTGCTGCAGATGACCCGGATGGACCAGGGCACGGAGGCGGCCCAGCTGGAGCGGACCGATCTGACGGACCTGGTCCGCGGCCTGTGTGAGGAACAGGGGGAGCTGGGCCGGCGGCTGATCCCGGACCTCCAGGAGGGGGTGACGGCCCAGGCCAACCGGCCGCTGCTGTCCCGCCTCCTGCAGAATCTGATTGATAACGCTGAGAAGTATGGCGCGCCCGGCGGCCGCATCTGGGTGACCCTCCGCCGGGAGACGGGGGAGATCCGCCTCACCGTCCGGGACGAGGGACCCGGGATTCCCCCGGACCAGCAGGAGAAGATATGGCAGCGGTTCTACCAGGTGGACCCCTCCCGGGGCGGGGACCGGGGCGCCGGGCTGGGGCTTTCCATCGTGCAGCAGATCGCCCGGGTCCACGGCGGGACCATGACGCTGGAGAGTGTTCCCGGCCGGGGCAGCGCGTTCACCCTCCACCTGCCGGAGGGCGGCGCATCCCTGCCGGGGAAAAATATTTAAAAAGTTTTTTCCATTTCATGTTCCATTCATGTTTCCCTGTTAGGATGAGTACAACAACAAAAAAACCGAGGAGGAAACCAACCATGAAGAAGATTTGGATGACGATTTGCACCTTGACCCTGGGCCTGGCCCTGCTGAGCGGCTGCGGTCAGCAGACCACCACGGCGGAGCCCATCGGCATCGACGCCGCCAAGACCCTGGCCCTGGAGGACGCGGGCATCAGCGCCGATGCGGCCAGCTTCACCACGGCGGGCCTGGACCGGCGGGGGGACACGGAGTACTACGAGGTGGACTTCACCGCCAATGGGCAGGAGTATGAGTACGAGATCGACGCCATCACCGGCGTGATCATTGAAAAGCAGATTCCCGGCGGTCAGACCGCCACAGACGACACCGCCCAGACTGCCGGCACGACGACGGGTACCCAGAGCGGCACCCAGACCTCCGGCGATGTGATCGGCGAGGAGGCCGCCCGGAAGGCGGCGCTGGACCACGCGGGGCTGGCGGAGAGCGACGTGACCTTCATCCGGAGCAAGCTGGACTGGGATGACGGCCGCCAGGTCTACGACGTGGAGTTCTACACCAGCGACTACACGGAGTACGACTACGAGATCGACGCTGCCACGGGGGATATCCTCTCCTACGATGCCGACGCGGAATATTACGGCGGCGGAAGCACCGGCTCCTCCGGCACCGCCATCACGGAGGCGGAGGCCAAGGCCATCGCACTGGGCAAGGTGCCCGGCGCCACAGAGTCCGACATCTGGGAGTTCAGCACGGACCGGGATGACGGCCGCCTGCAGTATGAGGGCGAGATCATTTACGACGGCACGAAGTATGAGTTTGAGATCGACGGCTACAGCGGCACCATCCGCAGCTGGGAGGCGGAGCCTGTCCGCGGCTGATAGCTGCGGCTTGCCGCAGGGAAACGGAATATGAAGGAGGAACGAACAATGAGACGGATTTGGAAACGGATCGGCG
>CAJFNE010000099.1 GCA_904393855.1 uncultured Oscillibacter sp.
GAGGAGCGGATCAAGAAGCTGCTGGAGGAGGTCCAGAAGTCCGGCAACGTGATCCTCTTCATCGATGAGCTGCACACCATTGTGGGTGCCGGCAGCGCCGAGGGCGCTGTGGACGCCGCCAACATCATCAAGCCGGCCCTGGGCCGGGGCGAGATCCAGGTGATCGGCGCCACCACCCTGAACGAGTACCGGAAGTATATCGAAAAGGATGCCGCCCTGGAGCGCCGGTTCCAGCCGGTGCAGGTGGGCGAGCCCAGCCAGGAGGCGTCCCTGGAGATCCTGAAGGGGCTGCGGGAGAAGTACGAGAAGCACCACGGCCTGCAGATCACCGACGAGGCCCTGGAGGCCGCCGTGCAGCTGTCCGCCCGGTATATCAATGACCGCTTCCTGCCCGACAAGGCCATCGACCTGATGGACGAGGCCGCCAGCCGGGTGCGGATGGAGACGGAGGAGATCTCCCCGGAGCTCAAGAGCCTGGAGGAGAAGATCGCCGCCCTGGCCAAGGACAAGGAGGCCGCCATCGCCAAGCAGGACTACGAGACCGCCGCCAAGCTCCGGGACATCGAGAAGGACTACCAGGAGCAGGTGGAGATGGAGCGGGAGAAGCGCCGCAAGAACAACACGGAGCATCGTCCGGTGAACGCCGACGACATCGCCGCCGTGGTGGCCGGCTGGACCGGCATCCCCGTCACCCGTCTGACGGAGGACGAGGGCACCCGCCTGCTGCACATGGAGGACACCCTCCACGAGCGGGTGGTGGGCCAGGACGAGGCCGTGAAAGCCGTGGCCCGGGCCATCCGCCGGGGCCGTGTGGGTCTGAAGGACCCCAAGCGTCCCATCGGTTCTTTCCTGTTCCTGGGCCCCACCGGCGTGGGCAAGACGGAGCTGTGCAAGTCCCTGGCCGAGGCCATGTTCGGCGATGAGAACGCCATGATCCGCATCGACATGTCCGAGTACATGGAGCGGCACACGGTGTCCCGCCTGATCGGCTCCCCGCCGGGCTATGTGGGCCACGAGGAGGGCGGCCAGCTGACGGAGAAGGTCCGCCGCAAGCCCTACTCCGTGGTGCTGTTCGATGAGATCGAGAAGGCCCACGAGGACGTGTGGAACATCCTGCTGCAGATCCTGGATGACGGCCGCATCACCGACTCCCAGGGCCGGACGGTGGACTTCAAGAACACCGTCATCGTCATGACCAGCAACATCGGCGCCCGGAGCCTGACCGCCATGGGCGGGAAGCTGGGCTTCTCCGCTGAGGAGCGGGAGTCCGACCCGGACGCGGAGAAGAAGTTCCAGGCTGCAAAGGAACAGGTCATGGCGGAGCTGCGCCAGACTTTCCGGCCGGAGCTGCTGAACCGGATCGACGACATCATCGTCTTCCGTCCCCTCAGCGAGGAGGACATCCGGGAGGTGGCCCGCCGGATGCTGAAGACCGTCTCCGCCCGGATGGCGGCCATGGGCATCCATCTGGACGCCAGCGACGAGGCCGTGGCCGAGCTGGCCAAGGAGGGCTTCGACCCCAAGTACGGCGCCCGTCCCCTGCGCCGGGCCATCCAGAGCCAGGTGGAGGACGCCGTGGCCGAGAAGATGCTGGACGGCACCCTCAAGGAGGGCGACACCGCCAAGCTCACGGTGGAGGACGACAAGCTCTGCGTCACCAAGTGATCGGGCTGGAAGGCCCATTCCCGGATATGACAAACGCCGCTGGAACGAGAGTTCCAGCGGCGTTTTCCCGTTCAGTCCCGCAGCAGGGTCCCGTCCGGCACGGACAGCTGCCGCAGGACCCGTAGCTGGATGGGCACGGCGCAGGCCAGGGACAGCAGATCGGACACGGACTGGGTGATCTGCACGCCGAAGAGCCCCAGGACATTGGAGAGCAGCAGCACCAGGGGGACGAAGAAGAGCCCCTGCCGGGCCATGGCCAGGAAGGTGGCGGGCAGGGTGCGGCCGATGGTCTGGAGCATCATGTTGCTCATGGTCAGCCAGCTCATGGTGCAGAACGTGACGCACTGGTACCGCAGGGCGGCGGAGCCGATGGCGATGACCTCCGGGTCGTTGCGGAAGAGGGCGATGAGCTGGGGCGCGAACGCGAAGCCCAGGGCGCTGATGGCCGCCAGAAAGAGGAAAGAGCTCTTGAAGCAGAACCAGAAGCCCTGCCGCACCCGGCTGTAGAACATGGCGCCGTAGTTGAAGCCGCACACCGGCTGAAAGCCCTGGCCGAAGCCGATCATGGCGGAGCTGCCGAACGTGGCGATCCGCTGCACCACGCTCATGGCGGCGATGGCGGCATCCCCATAAGGGCGGATGGCCCAGTTCAGGCAGATGGTGGCGAGGGAGGCCAGGCCCTGCCGGGCCAGAGAGGGAAGACCGCCCTTGACGATCATGATGTAGTAGGACGCCTGGAACTGGACGCGGGAGATGCGGATGGGCAGGTTGCCGCCCTTGGTGCAGCCCGCCAGCAGCAGGCAGAAGCTGACAAATTGGCTGAAAATCGTGGCCCAGGCGGCCCCGGCCACGCCCAGGTCCAGGACGAAGATCAGCAGCGGGTCCAGGGCGATATTCAGCACCGCGCCGCTGGCGATGCCCACCATCCCGTAGAGAGCGCTGCCCTGGAAGCGCAGCTGATTGTTCAGCACCAGGGAGGCGGTCATCCAGGGCGCCCCCAGCAGGATTACCCGCAGGTAGGCCCTGGCATAGGGCAGGATGGTATCCGTGGAGCCCAGCAGATAGGCCAGCGGGGTGAGAAAAATCTGCCCCAGGATACAGATGGCCAGGCCCGCCGCCAGGGCGGCGAAAAAGCCGGTGGCGGCCATGTTGGCGGCGGTCTCCTGGCTGTGCCGGCCCAGCTCCCGGGAGATGAAGTTTCCGCTGCCGTGGCCGAAGAAGAAGCCCACCGCCTGGATCAGGGCCATCAGGGAGAAGACCACCCCCACGGCGGCGGTGGCGCTGTTGCTGTGCATCATCCCCACGAAGAAAGTGTCCGCCATGTTGTAGAAAGCGGTGACCAGCATGCTGACGATGCAGGGCAGCGCCAGACGGCAGATGAGGCGGCTCACCGGCGCCTCCGTCAGCTCATGAAATTTTTGCTCCCGCTGCTCGTCCATGACGGCTCCTCTCCTGCGCTTTACAGATTCTTAACAGAAGTATAGCACATCCGCCGGAAAAGGAAAGCGGATTTTTCAAATCCTGTCCGCGGAAGCGGCAGGGACGGGACAGGCGGCGCGTGCATAGGATGGAACGTACCCGGCGGGTACAATCTCCAGGAAGCGAGGGATTGCTTTGCGGATCAGTGAAGCTTACGAACACGAGCCCATCCTGCCCTATCAGGCAGAGGACAGCTGCCCCGTGGGCGGCTGCAATAAAACCGGTACTCAATGCGTGGATATCGCCGCGCCGTTTACCCTGACGCCCACTGCCGCGGTGGGGGCGGTCACCATCACCTGTCAGGGCAGCCCCAGCATCACCTGCGTCTCGGACGCCTGCGGCAGCAGCTGCACGGTGACCATGACCCAGCAGATCTGCGTCTCCGTGCCCATCCGCTACGGGGTCAGCCTGACCTCCGGCGAGCCCACCATCACCTGCGCGGACAACAACTGCGTCGGCTGCGGCTGCTGCTGAGACGGGGGAAGCGATATCACACCAGAGCGGCAAGGCGGCATGGCCCCAGGCCATGCCGCTTTGTCATGGAGTAAGATTATGGGAAGAAACGTTGAAAAAGTCTTGAAAATTTTCGAGAAAAACGATATACTAAGTAGGATTTGTTAGAGACCATCAACAGAAAGGATGATTCCCATGACCGCGTATCCCAAGATGAGCGCTGAGGAACGCAAGGCAGAATATGCCCGGGTCTCCCGGGAGTACGAGGAGCTGAAGGCCCGGGGCCTGAACTTGAACATGGCCCGGGGCAAGCCCGGCAAGGCGCAGCTGGACCTGGTGAGCGACATCTTCCAGCTGATGCAGAGGCCGGAGGACTACGTGTCCGACGGCATCGATGTGCGCAACTACGGCGAGCTGCCCGGCCTGCCCGCCGCCCGGCGGCTGTTCGCGGAGATTTTGGGCTGCCGCCCGGAGCAGGTGTTCGTGGGCGGCAACGCCAGTCTGCAGCTGATGTACGACACCATCTCCAAGGCCTATACCCACGGCCTGCTGCACTCCCCCCGGCCCTGGTGCCGGGAGCCGGCGGTGAAGTTCCTGTGCCCCGCCCCCGGCTATGACCGCCACTTCAAGATCACGGAGTCTTTCGGCTTCGAACTCGTCACGATCCCCATGACCGACGCGGGCCCCGATATGGACGCGGTAGAGGCGGCGGTGCGGGACCCGGCGGTGAAGGGCATCTGGTGCGTGCCCAAGTACTCCAACCCCGACGGCATCATCTACTCCGACGAGACGATCCGCCGGATGGCGGCCCTGAAGCCCGCCGCGCCGGACTTCACCATCATGTGGGACAACGCCTACTGCATCCACGAGTTCGAGGGGGACTATGTGGAGTTCCCGGACATCCTGTCGGCGTGCGAGCAGGCCGGCAGTCCCGACATGGTCTTTGAGTTCGCTTCCACCTCCAAGGTGACGCTGCCCGGCGGCGGCATCTCCTGCTTCGCCTGCTCCCAGGCCAACCTGGCCTACATGGAGAAGCTGATGAGCATCCAGATCATGAGCTTTGACAAGGTGAACCAGCAGCGCCACGTGCTCTATCTCCAGGACAAGGCCCACACCTTGGCGCTGATGAAGAAGCACGCCGTCATCATGGGACCCAAGTTCCGCTGCGTGGTGGAGTCCCTGGACCGGGAGATCGCCCCCCTGGAGATCGCCTCCTGGCGGTGGCCCAAGGGCGGCTACTTCATCTCCCTGTATGCCATGCCCGGCACCGCCAAGCGGACGCTGGAGCTGTGCAAGGCGGCGGGCGTCACCATGACGGACGCCGGCGCCACCTTCCCCTATGGGAAGGACCCCCAGGACAGCAACATCCGCATCGCCCCCTCCCTGCCCCCGGTGGAGGAGCTGGAGCAGGCCATCGCGGTGCTGTGCACCTGTCTGAAACTCTCCGCATTGGAGGAATTAGGCGTATGAGATATTTTGGAAGAGTGTTCCGTCCCCCCTCTGAGGCGTACAGCCTCATCGTGCAGGTGACCTACGGCTGCAGCCACAACACCTGCGCTTTCTGCGACATGTACAAGGAGAAGCGGTTCGCCCTCCGGCCCATGGACGAGATCCTGGAGGACTTCCGCCTGGCCCGGCAGGCCTACGGCCACGTGGGCCGGATCTTCCTGGCGGACGGCGACGCCCTGGTGCGCAAGGCCAGCGAGCTCTACACGATCCTGGACACGATCCGGGAGCTGTTCCCGGAGTGTGAGCGGGTCACCGCCTACGGCTCCCCCTCCAGCATCCGCCTGCGGACGGAGGAGGAGCTGCGGACCCTGCGGGAGAAGAACCTGACCATGATCTACATGGGTCTGGAGTCCGGCAGCGACCAGGTGCTCAAGCTCATGCGCAAGGGCCACCCCGCCGCCGAGATCATTGAGATGGGCCAGAAGGTCCGCCGCTGCGGCATGGCCCTCTCCGTCACGGCCATCACCGGCCTGGGCGGGCAGCCCCTCCTGGAGGAGCACGCCATTGAGACGGCCAGGGCTTTCAACGCCATGAACCCGGAGTATATCGGCATGCTGACCCTGGTGGTGGAGGATGGGACCCCCCTGCAGGACTGGGTGCGCGGCGGCCAGTTCCAGCTGCTGACCCAGCCCCAGGTGCTGGAGGAGACCCGCCTGCTGGTGGAGAACCTGGACAGCCCCGGCAGCGTGTTCCGGATGAACCACGCCTCCAACTACCTGCTGC
The DNA here is from genome assembly GCA_904393855.1 of uncultured Oscillibacter sp. GTDB lineage: Bacteria > Bacillota > Clostridia > Oscillospirales > Oscillospiraceae > Oscillibacter. The sequence goes on from CAJFNE010000099.1 coordinate 5,830, forward strand.
TGAAGGGCACGCTGAACCAGGACAAGGCCGCCATGCTGGCGGAGATCGACAAGGCCGAGCGGGGACTGACCAAGCTCCGTCCTGAATCCTGGCGGGGCGTGTAAGGCGCGAAACCGCGTCCTGACAGTATGGGAAAACCCGGACCGTCTCGCCGACGGTCCGGGTCCTTTCATGCCTGCTCCGGCGGCTCCGCCAGATGGTCCAGCGGGAAGGGCGGGCTGGCCAGGGGCCTCACCGCCAGGGACAGCAGCAGGGCGGGGTTGTCATCCGCCGCCACCCGGTTGGAGTGCAGGGTGCCGCAGATGCGGCAGCGGTGGATGATGGCCCACTCGCCGCCCTTGCGGACCCAGACGGAGACCGGCTCCATCAGACCGCCGCAGTCGGCGGAGCGGTCGCCGGGCTCGTCGTCCAGGTGGACGCTGGCCAGGCAGTTGGGGCAGTGGTTGCGGTGCTGGGTGCCCGCGCCGGCGGGCCCTACCGGCCAGCCGCAGGAGCGGCAGGTAAAGACGTCGCCGCAGGGGTCCTGGCGGAAGTCCGCCCGGCGGCGCTTCGGTTTCTGCGGGATGCGTTGAGACATGGAACTTCCTCCTTTGCTGATTTCTCCGCTGCTTCCAGCATACCGGAGCCCGCCCGCCGGCGCAACCGCCGGGACAGTTCAGAAACAAGAAAGCGCCGCGCGATACCGCGTGGCGCTTGGTCGTATTCAGGATTCCCGCAGGCGGGCGATGATTTTCCAGACACTCTTCGGCGCTAAGAAGTAGTCCTCCGCCAGCTGGTTCACGGAGATGCCCTCCCGATAACGCCGGTAGATTTCCAAATTTCGGGTCCGGGTCTCCGCCTTGCGGCCGTTGGCCGCGCCCCAGGGCTTCCGGTTGCTCTCCCGCCGGGGGATATACAGGTATTCCCCGTCGATATAGGCCTGGACCTGGGCCAGCAGGTCCGGCGGCAGCACATCGGCTGCTTTCATATAGCGCATGTCGCTCCTCCAAAGCCGTTGAATTTGGGTTGGAGCGGAGGCTATATGCTGGCTGTTGGCCGGCGCGATAGCCTCCGCTATGCGCCAGCCGCCGAATTACAGGATATGGAATTCAGAGACGATTCCTCACTTTCTCACAGATTTCCAAACAGATGCGGGCAGCACCAGCAGGCGGACGGAGGTCCCCCAAACGTCTGCCTATCTGCGGTTTTTCAGATCTGGACCGACATGCACACACCTCGCTTGGAAATCAGGGGTATCATAGCATAGCCGCGGATGGCTGTCAAGG
>CAJFNE010000100.1 GCA_904393855.1 uncultured Oscillibacter sp.
CCGCGGGCCACCCGCTGCAGGGCATCCACGCCCTCGTCCAGCGTCTCCAGGGTCTGCTGCGCGCAGAGGAGAAACTGCTCCCCGAACCGGGTCAGGGTGGTGGTCCGCCCGGTCCGCTCGAACAGCGGGACGCCCAGCTCGGTCTCCAGCTGGGTGATGGCATGGCTCAGGCTGGGCTGTGTGATGCAGAGCTGTTCCGCTGCCCGGGTGAAGTGCTGCGTGTGGGCCAGCTCGACGAAGTAACGCAGATGCAGCAGATTCATGGAACATTCCCCCTTGATTTTACAGATTTACGATACCACAAACCATAGAGAAAATCTATCAATTTATATGAAAGAATTGATTTGTTAATTTCTTGTCATTGGGATACAGTGTTGGCAGCGCAAGAGGCAGCGGGTCCGCCCCGCTCTCCCACCTCCGGCTGGGAGGGCCAGCGGAGCGGAAGTCCCGCCGCTGCGAAATGGATACATGGATCGGATTGAAACAAGGGAGGAATCTACGTTGCAGATTTCAGGAACCACAACCCTGCTGGGGCTGATCGGAACGCCGGTGGAGCATTCCAAGTCTCCGGCCATGTACAACCACTGCTTCCAGGAATTCGGCCTGGACTGGGCCTATCTGGCCTTTGACATTCCGGCGGAGCGGGCCGGGGAGGCGGTGGCGGCCATCCGAACCCTGGGAATGCGGGGCGCCAACGTCACCATGCCCTGCAAGAACGCGGTGATCCCGTTTCTGGATGAACTGACCCCGGCGGCCCGGGCCATCCAGGCGGTGAACACCATCGTCAATGAGGACGGCGTCCTGGTGGGCCACAACACCGACGGCTGCGGCTATACCCAGAACCTCCGGCGCAATGGGATCGAGGTGGCCGGAAAGAAGATCGTCCTGCTGGGCGGCGGCGGGGCCGCCTCCGCCATCGCCATCCAGGCGGCGCTGGAGGGGGCGGCGGAGATCGCCGTGTTCAACCTCCGCGACGCTTTCTGGCCCCGGGTGGAGCAGGGGCTGAAAGCCATCGCCCAGGCGGCGCCGGGGTGCGCTATCTCCCTCCAGGACCTGGAGGACCGGACCGCCCTGAAGGCTGCCATCGACCGCTGTGACATCCTCTCCAACGCCACCCGGGTGGGCATGGCCCCCTACGAGGACCAGAGCAACATCACGGATCTGTCCTGGTACCGCCCGGACCTGGTGGTGACGGATGTGGTCTATGCCCCGCCGGAGACGAAGATGCTCCGGGAGGCCCGGGCCGCCGGCTGCAAAACCTGTGACGGGCTGGGGATGCTCCTGTGCCAGGGAGCGGAGGCGTTCCGGCTCTACAGCGGTCTCGAGATGCCCGTGGAGGAGATCCGAACGCTGCTCTACACCTGAATCGATAGAAAGGAAGAACTGACATGAACCAGACTGTGGACTCCAGAAAATACTATCCCACGGCCCTGGCCCTGTACATCACCTATTTTGTCCTCGGCATTGCAGCCTCCATTATGGGGCAGTACAAGCAGGACTTTGCCGCCATGTGGGATGCCGCCGTCCTGGCGGACGGCAGCTATGACGTCTCCGGCGTGGTGGCGGTCATCGCCGCCATCGGCCTGGGCCGGCTCATCGCCTTCCCGGTGGCAGGGCCCCTGTCCGACCGGCTGGGCCGCCGCCTCTCCGCGTTGATCGGCTGCGCCCTGTATGCCGTCTTCCTGCTGGCAGTGACGTTTTCCCCCAACCTGTACGTGGGCTACGCCCTGGCTATTGTCAGCGGCATGGCCAACTCCTTTCTGGACACCAGCATCACCCCCTCCTGCATGGAGATTTTCAAGGAGAAAGGAACCATTGCCAACATCTTTACAAAGCTCTCCATCTCCATCGCCCAGTTCCTGCTGCCCTTTGCCATCAGCTTTGTGGCGGTGCGGGAGCTGCCCTTCCGCACCATCTTCCTGGCCACCGCGGCGCTGATCATCGTGGACGGCCTCTTCCTGGCATTCCTGCCGTTCCCGCCCTTTGAGCGGACGGTGAAGGTCCAGGGCGCCCCCAAGGAACGGATGCAGTTCACCCCCTCCGCCGTGGTGCTGGTGTGCCTGGGCTTCACCACCTCCACCACCTTTATGCTCTGGCTCAACTGCAACCAGGAACTGGGGACCCTCTACGGGCTCTCCGACCCCAGCCGCATCCAGTCCTTCTACTCCGTGGGGATCGTCCTGGCGCTGTTTGTCAGCGCGGCCCTGCTGAAACGGAACGTGGAGCCCGCTAAGATTTTGGTGGCCTATCCCACGGTGGCCCTGGCCACACTGGCGGCCATCTACCTGATCCAGGAACCCGTCATGTGCCTGGCCGGCGGCTTCCTGCTGGGGTTCTTCGCCGCCGGCGGCGTGCTGCAGCTGGTGACGGCGGTGGCCAACGAGATGTTCCCCAGGAACCGGGGCGTCATCACCTCCATCGTCATGATCGCCTCCAGCGTGGCCAACTATCTGGTGGTCAGCGCGGCGGGCGTCCTCACCCGGATCGGCGGCACCGAGGGGCCCCGGCTGGTACTGCTGTTCAACATGGCGGTGACGCTGATCGGCATCCTGCTGGCCCTGTACCTCAACGCCTGCCTGAAGCGGGAGCGGACCGGCGCCGCCGCGGCGATGGAGGCTCAGAGATGAACAACCTGTTTCTGATCGGCTTTATGGGGGCGGGCAAGTCCTCCGTCTCCGCCGGGCTGGGCCGGATGCTGGGCCGGGAGGTCTTGGAGATGGATGAGCGCATCGCCGCCCAGGAGGGCATGTCCATCCCGGAGCTCTTCGCCCAGAAAGGGGAGCCCTACTTCCGGGCCTGCGAGACGGCGCTGCTCAAGAGCTTTTCCCAGGGCGCGCCCCGGATCGTCTCCTGCGGCGGCGGAGTGCCCCTGCGGGAGGAGAACGTGGCCGCCATGCGGGAGAGCGGCACGGTGGTGCTGCTGACCGCCTCCCCGGAGGTCATTCTGGAGCGGGTGAGGGACAGCGATGAGCGCCCCCTGCTCCAGGGCCACAAGGACGTGCCCTACATCGCGGCCCTGATGGAGCAGCGCCGCCCCAAGTACGAGGCCGCGGCGGATATCACCGTGGACACATCCCATCTGAATATTGAAGAGGTCTGCCGCCAGGTGCTGCGGCAGGTGTCGGAACGATAAAGAACGATAAGGAGGAACCATCCATGTCTCAAAAATTTCCCATTACCATCAGCTCCTGGACCCTGGGAGACCAGTGCACCTTTGAGGAGCGGGTCGCCGCCGCCAAGGCCGCCGGCTTCGAGGGCATCGGCCTGCGGGCGGAGACCTATGTGGACGCCCTGAACGAGGGGCTTTTTGACCAGGATCTGCTGGCCATCCTGAACAAGTACGGCATGCGGGTCACAGAGGTGGAGTACATCGTCCAGTGGGCGGAGGAGCACCGCTCCTATGAGCAGAAGTACAAGGAGCAGATCTGCTTCCACATGTGCGAGCTCTTCGGGGTGGACAGCATCAACTGCGGACTCATGGAGAACTACTCCGTGGAGTACACGGCCCAGAAGCTCCGGGAGCTGTGCCGCCGGGCGGGGAAGTACACCATCGGCGTGGAGCCCATGCCCTACAGCGGTCTGCCGGATGTGAAGAAGGCCTGGGCCGTGGTGCAGGCCGCCGGCTGCGACAACGCCAAGCTGCTGCTGGACTCCTGGCACTACATCCGGGCGAATCAGCCCGTGGATCTCTCGGTTCTGGAGGGGATTCCGGCGGAGAAGATCGTCTCCGTCCAGATCAACGACGTCCAGGCCCACCCCTATGCCAAGAGCATCCTGCGGGATGAGTCCATGCACGACCGGATGCTCCCCGGCACCGGCTACGGCGACACCGCCGGTTTTGTGAAGCTCATGCGGGATAAGGGAGTCCAGCCCGCCGTGATGGGCGTGGAGGTCATCAGCGACGAGATCCTGAGCCACGGCGTGGCCCAGGCCGCCAAGGAGAACTACGACGCCGCCCGGGCCGTGCTGGAACAGGCCTGGCCTGCGGTGCTGGAGAAATAAAGGAGGAAGCGAACCATGGAAAGCAGAATTTCCGGACACACCAAGCTCTATGCCCTGATCGGCTCTCCGGTGGGCCACTCCGGGTCCCCGGCCATGTACAATTACAGCTTTGCCCGCACCGGCGTGGACGCGGCCTATCTGGCCTTTGACATCCCCCTGGAGCGGACGGCGGAGGGCGTGGCCGCCCTGAAGACCCTGGGCGTGGGCGGCTTCAACGTCACCATGCCGGACAAGACCGCCGTGGCGGGGATCGTGGACGAGCTGTCCCCGGCCGCCAAGCTCATCGGCGCCTGCAATACCGTCACGGTGGGAGAGGACGGAATGCTGACCGGCCACAACACCGACGGCATCGGCTTCGTCCGCAACCTCCGGGAGCACGGCGTGGAGGTCCGGGGGCAGAAGCTGGTGGTCCTGGGCGCCGGCGGCGCCGCCACCGCCATCTGCGTCCAGGCGGCCCTGGACGGCGCGGCGGAGATCGCCATCTTCAACCGGAAGGACGAGTTCTATCCCAACGGGGAGCACACGGTGGAGAAGCTGTCCCAGGCTGTCCCGGCCTGCAAGGTCACCCTGGCGCCTCTGGAGGACCGGGATGCCCTGGAGCAGGCTGTGGCGGGCTGTGACATCCTGGTGAACGCCACCAAGGTGGGCATGAAGCCCCTGGACGGCGAGACCCTCATCGATCCGGCGTGGTTCCGTTCGGACCTGGTGGTGGCGGACACCGTCTACAATCCCCGGGAGACCCGGATGATCCAGGAGGCCCAGGCGGCGGGCTGCAAGGCGGCCATCGGCGGCATCGGCATGCTGCTGTGGCAGGGTGTGGCGGCGTTCCAGCTGTTCACCGGCAAGGAGATGCCCGCCCAGGAGGTCCTGGAGAAGTTCTTCTCCTGAAACCAAGGGAAAAGAGGAGTACAGCATGAAATTTCCGACTATGTTCTCTCCCGTGCGCATCGGCACGGTGACGGTGCCCAACCGCTTCGTGGTGCCCCCCATGGGGAACAACTTCGCCAATACCGACGGCACTCTCAGCGACCGCTCCCTGGCCTATTACCAGGCCCGGGCCAAGGGTGGCTTCGGCCTCATCACCATCGAGTCCACTGTGGTCTATCAGGAGGCCAAGGGCGGCCCCCGGAAGCCCTGCCTGTTCTCCGACGATACGGTGGAGAGCTTCCGGCGGGTAGCGGAGGCCTGCCACGCCTATGGGACCAAGGTGTCTATCCAGCTCCAGCACGCCGGGCCGGAGGGCAGCTCCGCCCTGACGGGGTATCCGCTGAAAGCCGCCAGCGCCATGCCCGCCGCCTGCGGCCGGGAGGTGCCGGAGGCGGTCTCCAACGAGGAGGTCTACCGCATCATCGAGTGCTACGGTGACGCGGCCCGCCGGGCACAGCAGGCGGGCATCGACATGGTGGAGGTCCACTGCGCCCACGGGTATCTGGTGAGCACCTTCATCTCCCAGCGGACCAACCACCGCACCGACGAGTTCGGCGGCTGCTTCGAGAACCGGATGCGGCTGCCCCGGCTCATCATTGAGAATATCCGCCGCAAGACCGGCGGCAATCTGCCCATCCTCTGCCGCATCAACGCCAGCGACGAGGTGGAGGGCGGCCAGAGCGTCCAGGACGCGGCGGCTGTGGCCGCCTACCTGGAGCAGGAGTGCGGCGTGGACGCTCTCCACGTCACCCGGGCCGTCCACCTCCACGACGAGTTCATGTGGGCCCCCGGCATCACCCACGGCGGCTTCAACGCCGACCTGGTGACGGAGATCAAGCGGGCGGTGTCCGTGCCCATCATCGCCGTGGGCCGGTTCACGGAGCCCCAGTACGCGGAGCTCCTGGTGAAGCAGGGCCGGGCGGACCTGATCGCCTTCGGCCGCCAGAGCATCGCGGACCCGGAGCTGCCTGCCAAGGCCCGCACCGGCCGTCTGGAGGAGCTGTCCCCCTGCATCGGGTGCCTGCTGGGCTGCGTACCCAACATGTTTGCCGGAAACCCCATCACCTGTGCGGTGAACCCCTGCGTGGGCCGAGAGGCGGAGCTGACCCCCACGAAGAACGCCAAGCAGGTCGTTGTCGTCGGCGGCGGACCCGGCGGCCTGTACGCGGCCTGGGCCTGCGCGGTGCGGGGCCATCAGGTGACGCTGTTGGAAAAGGGGGAGGAGCTGGGCGGCAACTTCCGCATCGCCTCCTATCCCACCGGCAAGGGCCAGCTGTCGGAGGCCATCCGCTCCCTGATCGTCAAGTGCCGAAAGGCCGGTGTGGACCTCCGCTGCGGGGTGGAGGCGGACGAGGCGCTGCTGCGCTCCCTGGCTCCGGACGCGGTGATTCTGGCCACCGGCTCCACGCCGCTGGTGCTGCCCATCCCCGGCCTGGCTACCTGCGGCTATGTCACCGCCCAGGCCATGTTGGAGGGTAAGGCCCCCATGGGCCGCAGGGTCCTGGTGGTCGGCGGCGGCATGGTGGGCTGCGAGGCCGCCGAGTACCTGGCGGAGCGGGGCCACGAGGTAGCCATTGTGGAGATGAAGGACGTGATCGCTGCCGACGTGACACCGGAGAACCGCCGGTACATGTTCGCCAATTTCGAGGAGCACCACGTGCTGCTGCTGCCCGGCGCCAAGGTGGGGCAGTTCTACCCGGACGGCGTGGACTACACCCTGGCGGACGGCACGGCCGGCTCTCTCCGCGGGTACGACAATGTGGTGCTGGCCATGGGCTCCCGGTCCCATGCCGCGCTGCGGGAGGCGGCGGAGAAAATTGCCGCCCAGGTGTTTGTCATCGGCGAGGCGGCCAAGGCCCC
>CAJFNE010000101.1 GCA_904393855.1 uncultured Oscillibacter sp.
CCTGCGGGAGTTCGCCCGGACCGCGGGGGCGGACCTGACGCTGCTGCTGGCCATCCTGCGGAAGCTGGACTTCCCCCGGTCCCAGTTCGAGAAGGACCTGGCGGAGTGGTCCGCCGGCCAGAAGAAGAAGGCACTGATCGCCCGCAGCCTCTGCGAGAGCGCCCACCTGTACCTCTGGGACGAGCCCCTGAACTACCTGGATGTGTGGTCCCGGATGCAGGTGGAGGACCTGCTGCTGGAGTTCCGGCCCACCCTGGTCTTCGTGGAGCACGACGAGGCCTTCCGCCGGAAGGTCGCCACCGCCACTGTGGAGGTCGAACCGGCTGCGGACAGATAGCAAAAGAGAGGGGCGGCCACTGGCCGCCCCTCTCCGGGTTCTTGTATTCCGAACGCTTACGCTTCCGGCTCAAAGGCATCCTTGCCCAGGCCGCAGGTGGGGCAGACCCAATCCGCGGGAACCTTCTCCCAGGGAGTACCGGGCGCCACGCCGTTGTCCGGGTCGCCGACCGCGGGGTCATAGACATAGCCGCAAGGGCAGACATACTTCTGCATGGGAAAAACTCCTTTGCTCTCTGTAATCAGCCGAAGTAGCGCTTCAGCAGACCGGCCAGAGCGCGGCCATGACGGGCCTCGTCGCGGGCCATCTCGTGGACGGTGTCGTGGATGGCGTCCAGGCCGTTCTTCTTCGCGCAGGCGGCCAGGTCGAACTTGCCCTGGGTGGCGCCGTACTCGCAGTCCACACGCCAAGCCAGGTTGGCCTTGGTGTCGGCCTTCATGTTGGGCTCCAGGTCCTCGCCCAGCAGCTCCGCGAACTTGGCGGCGTGCTCGGCCTCCTCATAGGCGGCCTTCTCCCAGTACAGGCCGATCTCGGGATAACCCTCACGATGGGCGATCCGGGCCATGCACAGGTACATACCCACTTCAGAGCACTCGCCCTGGAAGTTGGCCATCAGCTGCTCGAAGATATACTTCTTATCCTCCTCGCTGATGTCGGCGTTGTTCTTCACGGTCTTGGCATAGATGCCATACTCATGCTCGGCGGCCAGCTTGGCATCCGCAGCCATCTCCTTGAACTTGGAGCCGGGAACACCGCAGACGGGGCACTTCTCAGGGGGATTCTCACCCTCGTAGACATAACCGCAGACAGAGCAAACCCATTTCTTCATAATACGTCATCCTCCTTTAAATTCTTCAAAACTCATAATATTGAGAACTTTTATTTCCCCTTTGGACAATTTGAGTATATCAGGATATTCGCATATTTCAAGTTGCTATTGCAACACTTTTTCAAAAATTACGAGTTTTTTAAAATATTTTTCTGAACGCGCCCAAAGGATGGAGGAGCTCCACGGAAGTGAAGATGTTCGGCCGTTCAGTCGGTAGGCCGCCGAGCCCCTGCACATTGCCGCGGCGCACTGGAGGCAAGTCCCTCTCCTGCATATCCCGGCAGATCTTGATTCCTGCAAACCGTGTGGAAACGCCGGGCCCCTGATCGGGCCCGGCGTTTCCATGCACGAGTATAAGAGGAGGGGTGTTTGGCCGGCTGGCCGGGAGATCCCGATACCGTTTCTCCGCGCCAGCCAGGAGGGAATCGGATTTAGGGCTTCACCACGTACTCCACCTTGCCCTCGCCGGCGAGGAAGTGGGTGACATTCTCCGCACTGCGGCGGCGCACCTCCTCCAGGGCCGTCTCGGAATAGAAGGCGGCGTGGGGGGTGAAGATCACATTGTCATACTGGAAGATGCGGCTTGAGAAATTGGCGGGCTCCTCGTCCACCACGTCCAGAGCCGCCGCGCGGACAGCGCCGGATTCCAGGGCGTCGCACAGGGCGTCGTGATCCACGGTGCCGCCCCGGGAGGTATTGACGAAGATGGGGTGCTTCTTCACGTTGTCAAACAGGTTCTTGCCCACCATCTTCACCGTGCTGGGCATCAGGGGCACATGGCTGAGGATCACATCGCTGACCGCGGCCAGCTCCTCCATGCTCATCAGCTCAATACCGGCCGCATCGGCCACCTCCTTGGGCAGATAGGGATCATAGCCCACCAGCTTCATGCCGAAGCCCTTGGCCATCACCGCCGCTTTCCGGGGAATCCGGCCGCAGCCGATGAGGCCCATGGTCATGCCGTTGATCCGGTACAGCTTGGGCGCATCCGCGAAGTCCCACTCTTTCTCCTTGCGGACCTTCTCGTTGTAGCCGGGGATGTTCCGCAGCGTGGCGAGGATCAGGGCCATGGCGTGCTCCGCCACCTCGTCGAAGCAGTAGTCGGGCACATTGGCCACCGTGATGCCCAGCTCCTTGGCGGCGTCCAGATCGATGTTGTCCACGCCCATGGCGGAGTTGGAGATGATCTTCAAATCCGGCAGCGCCTCCAGCACCCGGCGGGTGTAGGGCGCGTACTCGGACAGGGTCGCCACGGCGCCCTGGCAGGTCTCAATGACCTCCTCCTCCGTCAGGATCTGCTTGCAAACAACCTCCGCATCCTGAGGGAGGTACTGCTTCTCGATGTCATAGCTGCCCCAGCTGCAATCTGTAATGACGATTTTCATTGCGATCCTCCCTTTCGTTTCAGCCCTCGTTCAGCTCATAGCCCTTTTTCAGGGCCTCCAGATTGATGGGGATGAGCTTGGGCTTGGCGGCGAAAGACTTCTCCACCTCAGCCGCGATGATATCCAGGGGGATCTCCGGCAGCAGCTTGGCCACATAGCCCATGGCCACCACGTTGGCCGTCTTGGGATTTCCCAGCTCCTGGGCAATCTCATTGAAAGGCACCTTCCGCAGGCTGGCGCATTTACAGGCAGGCTCCACGTCGATCATGGAGCTGTTGAGGATCAGCGTGCCCGCCGGGTCCATCAGGTTCTGGTAATCCCCCAGGGACTTCTCATCGAAGATCAGCATAATGTTGGCCTCGGAGATGATGGGGCTCTCCACCGTATCGGAGATCACGATGTTGCACATGGTCCGGCCGCCCCGCTTCTCCTGGCCGTAGAATGGAACAAACGTCACATTATAGCCGGCCTTGATAGCGGCGTCGCACAGGGTCTCCCCCAGGGTGATCACGCCCTGTCCGCCGATGCCGGAAAAAAGCAGCTCGTATTTCATGCCTGCTCGCCCTCCTTTGTGGTGTCCTTGATCACGCCCAGGGGATAGATCTCCGTCATCTTCTCGTCGATCCACTCCAGGGACTTCACCGGGGACATGCTCCAGCCCGTGGGGCACATGGACAGCACTTCCACAAAGCTCATCCCCTGGCCCGCCAGCTGCAGCTCAAAGGACTTCTTCAGCGCCCGCTTGCAGGCGGCGATATGGGCGGGGGAATTCACCGTCACCCGCTCGCTGTACACCACGCCGGGCAGCTGCGCCAGAATCTCCGCCATCTTCACCGGATAGCCGGAGTTGTCCGTCATCCGGCCCGCGGGAGCGGGAGCCGTGGAGGCCGTCTGCCCCAGCAGGGTGGTGGGGGCCATCTGGGCGCCGGTCATGCCGTAGATGGCGTTGTTGATGAAGATCACGCTGAACTTCTCACCCCGGATGGCCGCGTGCATGATTTCCGCCATGCCCTCGGACACCAGGTCGCCGTCGCCCTGATACACCAGCACGAACTTGCTGGGGTCGGCCCGCTTGATGCCGGTGGCGGCGGCGGGCGCCCGGCCGTGCAGCGCCATCATCATATCCATGTTATAGTAGCGGTCGGACAGGCAGGAGCAGCCGATGGGCCACACCATGATCCCGTTCTCCTGCAGCCCCATCTCGTCGATCAGCTCCGCGATCAGCTTGCCCACGATGCCGTGGCCGCAGCCGCCGCAGTAAGTCGTAATCGCGTCGGTAAAGACCTTGGGTCTTTCGTAAATCGTCTTCATGCCTGCACCTCCAGCTTCCGAATCTGCTCCAGGATGACTTTCGGGGACGGCGTCGTGCCGCCCAGCTTGCCGAAGAAGCTCACATCCCGCTTGTTCTCCACAGACAGCTTCACGTCCTCCACCATCTGGCCGGCGCTCAGCTCACACACCAGGAACTTCTTCCCCACGATGCCCTGGAATGCCACCTCCGGGAAGGGCCACAGGGAGATGGGACGGATCATGCCCACCTTCAGGCCCTCCGCCCGGGCCATCTTCATGGCACTCTCGCACACCCGGGCCATGGAGCCGTAGGCCACCAGGATGATGTCCGCGTCCTCCAGCTGGTAGGTCTCGTAGCGGACCTCGTTCTCACGGATCACCTGGAACTTGGCCTGCAGCCGGTCGTTGAAACCGCCCCACTGGATGGGGCCGTCGCCGCAGGTGACCACCTTGTGGGGTTCCTTGCTGCCGCAGCCCCGCAGGGCGTTGGGCTTGTCGGCGGGCACCGGCACGTCCACATACCCGGGCAGCTCCACGGACTCCCGCATCTTGGCCAGCGTCGCGTCGCTGAGGAGGATCACGGGGTTGCGGTACTTCTCCGCCAGGGCGAAGCTCTCCTGGATCAGGTCGCACAGCTCCTGCACGGAGTAGGGCGCCAGCACCAGGTTGTTGTAGTCGCCGTGGCCGCCGCCCTTGACGGCCTGGAAGTAGTCGCCCTGGGCCGCCAGGATCTCGCCGTCGGCGGGACCGGAGCGCATGATCTCCACGATCACCGCCGGCAGGTCCGCCGCCGCCATATAGCTCATAGCCTCCTGGCCCAGGGAGAAGCCCGGGCCGGAGGTGGCGGTCATGGCCCGGTGGCCCGTGGCCACGGCGCCCGCCACCATGTTGAACGCGGAAACCTCCGTCTCCGCCTGGATGAATGTAATGCCCTCCTCAGGCCGCTCCCGCATCGCCTTCGCGTAGTACTCCGGCACCTCGCTGGAGGGGGTGATGGGATAGCCAAAGAATAGTTTGCACCCGGCCCGGATGGCGGACTCCGCCATCGCCTGGTTGCCCTGCATGAATACCTTTGCCATGTTCTGCCTCCTTACTCGTCTTTGTAAACAGAGATTGCCGTGTCCGGGCAAACCCTGGCACAAGTGCCGCACGCGATGCAGCCCTCTCCCACCACCGGCGGGTAGTAGCCCTTCTTGTTGACCTTTGTGCCCTTGCTCAAGACCCCTTTCGGGCAGAACTTGATGCAGTACCCGCATTCCTTGCAGCGGTCAAAGTCGATCTTTACCAAATTCATAAACCAGCCTCACTCCTCCGCCCGTCACACGGGCAAATAATCTCGTCCCGCACGAACCCTCCGGCCCCCATCAGGCCGGCGCTCCTTTCACCGATACTCCCATATCGGGTGGTTCCATGCGAGAACCGCTGTGACACGCTAATTATACCTCTCCATTTTTGAAATGTCAATATTCAGAATATTTTTCTTGTATTTAGAAAACAAATTTTTCTAGGGCATCTTTCCATCGGATCTTCTCTCTTCCCGCCATCAGTGGCTGTTTTCGCAAAAATTCCCGTCAAAATTAGTTTGTATGCCAAATTTCTTCCCGCTAAAGCAGTTCTTTGAACCCTCACATTTCAAAGGCTTTTCTTCCCCCGATAATCCTCGAATTCCGTTTTTCTGTATTTAAAAAGCAAATTCTAATATTAAGAATTATTCCGGCCTACCAGTGCTTTTGCCGCAGCAGCGTGTCTGCCCCTCGTCTGGGCAGCCGCAGTTCTCCGTGCCGCCGGAGTATTTCGGTGGGATATTTGGGTTGCAAATTATTTCCGAGTATGTTACAGTGATGGACAGAAACACCTTGCATATGGGGAGGAATGCTATGAATCCCAGCGGTTATCAGCCGAAATATCCCGTGCAGACGCTGCAAAAATCCATGGACGTTCTGCTCTATATGGTGAACCATCCCAGCCCTGAGGGCCTTACCATCACGGAAATCAGCGCGCATACCGGCATCAGCAAGAGCGGCGTCCACCGGATTCTGGATACTTTCCTCTCCTATCGGATCGTGGAGAAGCTGGAATCCGCCCAGACCTACCGCCTGGGGTGGGGCCTGTATGAGCTGGGCCTGGCGGTGCCGTCCACCAACAGTCTCCTGTCCACCGACTACGCGGACATCATGTCCGACCTGTGCCACCAGCTCTCGGAGACCATCAACCTGGGCATCCGCAGTGAGGACGAGGTGGTAATCATTCACAAGCGGGAACCTCAGAGCCGGTTTCACGCCTCGACTGTCGTGGGCGACCGGGAGCCCCTGCACGCCACCAGTCTGGGAAAGGTTTTTCTCTCCGCCCTCACCAATGACGAGGTGCGGGAGTACTATGCCACCCACAAGATCGTCCGCATGACCGAGAATTCCATCATGACGGCGGAGGCCATGATCCCGGAGCTGGTCAGGACCCGAAAGCTGGGTTACGCTATGGACTGCGAGGAGTTCGAGCCGGATCTGATCTGCGTGGCCATGCCCATCTGGGATTACACCGGAAAGATTGCGGCGGCCATGAGCGTCAGCGGCCCCTCCTCCCACATGACGGAGACCTACATGGAGCTGGTCATCCAGGAGCTGCGGAAAGCCGTCAACAAGATCTCCGCCTCCCTGGGCTACACGGAGTCTATTCAGAAAAAGCTCCCGGTCTGAGCACAGGACGCAATCCACAAACAAAAGAATCCCCCCTGAGACTCGTCTCAGGGGGGATTTCATCTGTAGGAACGGGTGCCATCCTTTGGAGCTCAGCCCCATGGCTTTCCGGGGCCGCACGCCTCCGGCAAAATGCTTGCACGCCGGACTCCCGGCGCAAGGGCACTCGGACTGCGCCTGGATCTTACTCCTTCTCCGCCAGGGCCTTCGCCTCGGCGA
>CAJFNE010000102.1 GCA_904393855.1 uncultured Oscillibacter sp.
TGCTTTCTTTCCTTCACGTTGTTTAATTTACAAGGTACACGCCTCAACCGGCGGAATGCTATTATAACAGGTCTGCCCTCATTTGTCAACCACTTTTTCTCCCGATCCCTCGGAAGTCCCGCGGCTCATCCGGCCCCTGTCAGACAGCTTTGTTAGATTACCAAATTCTTCGCCGTTTGTCAATAGGAAAAAACAAGTTTTTTCAAAAAAATTCCCCGCGCGTCAAAACGCACGGGGAATTTCCAAAAACCGGCGATTCACATTGCCTTCACTTCCTCAAAGAGGCGCTCGGTTTCCGCGTCCGGCTTCTCCGTGGCAAGGCTCACCACCACGATCATCACGGAGGACACCAGGAAAGCGGGCAGCAGCTCATAGATGCCCCAGACGCCGCCCATGGGGGCGATCAGGTACTTCCAGATGAACACCATGGCGCCGCCGGAGATCATACCGGCCAGGGCGCCCCACTTGGTGGACCGCTTCCAGAACAGGGCAAAGAGCACCGTCGGGCCAAAGGACGCACCGAAGCCCGCCCAAGCGAAGGAAACCACCCGGAACACGGAGCTGTCGGGGTCCCGGGCCAGGAACATAGCGATCAGGGAGATGATCACCATGGTGCTCCGGGCCACAATCATCCCCTGCTTGGTGGTAAACTTCACACCGAAGAACTCCGCAAAGAGGTTCTGAGACACGGAGGAGGACGCCGCCAGCAGCTGGGAGTCGGCCGTGGACATCGTGGCCGCCAAGATGCCCGCCAGGATCACGCCGGCCAACAGAGCCGCCGGAATACCAAACTGGCTGAGCAGGCTGGAAATCTGCACAATGATCGTCTCGGAGTCCTCCAGATGCTCCAGGGTGTTGTTGGCGGTCATGGCGTTGCCCACCACGCCGATGAACACAGCCACAGCCATGGAGATCACCACCCAGCTGGTGGCCACCCGGCGGGAGAGCTTCAGCTTCTTCTCCTCCTCAATGGCCATGAACCGCAGGAGGATATGGGGCATGCCGAAGTAGCCCAGGCCCCAGGCCAGCAGGGAACAGATCGTCAGCAGGCTGTACGGATTCGACCCGCCGGTAGCCGGGTCGTGGATATGGCTCAGGGACAGGTAGCCCGCCAGGGACTGGGCGTTGGTCAGCACGGCATCCATGCCGCCGGCCTGGTTGACCGCGAACACCAGCACGATCAGCAGGGCAGCCGTCATGATAATGGACTGCACCAGGTCCGTGAAGCTGGCCGCCAGGAAACCGCCTGTCACCGTGTAGATGACGATGACCGCGCCGCTGATCACCATGGCCGTCACGTAGTCCGTGCTGAACAGACTGGCAAACAGCTTGCCGCAGGCAGAGAAGCCGGAGGCCAAATAGGGAATGAAGAACACGATGATCACCACCGCCGCAATGGCGGAGAGCAGGTTCCGCTCGTCCTTCCACCGCTTGGAGAAGAACTGCGGCACCGTGATGGCTCCCAGGTGCTGGGAGTAGAGCCGGATGCGCCGGGCCACGATCAGCCAGTTCAAATAGGTACCGATGGCCAGGCCGATGGCGGTCCAGCTGGCCTCCGCCAGGCCGCTGAGATAGGCCACGCCGGGCAGGCCCATCAGCAGCCAGGAGGACATGTCGCTGGCCTCCGCGCTCATGGCGGTGACGAAGGGGCCCAGCTTCCGCCCGCCCAGGTAGAAGTCGTCCACGGAGCTGTTCATCTTGGCGCACCAGACGCCGATGGCCAGCATCGCGGCCAGATAGACCACGATCGCAATGCAGATACAGAGTTGTGCGGTTGTCATATTCTCTCTCCTTTTTGATTCAATCGGAGGTATCTTAACACATTTTAAACGAGAATGAAATACAGAATTTCGTATAGAATGGATTCTATACGAAATTCTGTATAATTTTCTATATATATATTGTGCCGCAGTCTTTATATCCTGTACTATATGAGATACTTGGAAGCGTCTCCTATCTGGAACCCGGCTCCCGCGCCCGGTAGCTCTCCAGAAACATGGGTGTCACGCTGTCCGTATAAGCTGTTAGGGAGTACTCCCCGCCGCACAAGCACCAGTCGTACAGCAGCGCCCGCTCCCAGAGGGCATAGGCCTTCACGATGTCGCTGACGGTCCGGTCCGTCCGCAGCTCCCCCGCCTGCTGGCCCGACGCGATGATCTGCCGCAGCAGCCTGAAGTAGGTCCGGTTCCGGTCCAGCAGATGCTTCTCCCCCGCGCCAGCAGCTGGGTGGAGAGCAGCCGGGCCAACAAATCGATGGACACGCCGCCGTCGATCATGGCAAACAGCTCGTGGTTCAGGTAGATCAGCTTCTCCACTGCCCCCAGCGCCGGGTCCATGGTCTCCATCAGTTCCTCATACTTCTCGTCAAACACGTTGGCCAGGGTCCCCATCAGCTCATCCTTGCCCTTGAAATAATGGTAGAAAGAACCCTTGGAGGTCTCGGACTCGAACACGATGTCCTCCACGGTGGTCTCCTCGTAGCCCTGCTCATAGAAGAGCTTCCAGGCCGCGGCGATGATGCGGCCCTTGGTATTCCTGGTATTTTTCCTCGGCATAGGCGCGGCCCTCCCCCGGCGTTTTCTCTATCATACCGGCTTTCCCCGGGCAAATCAAGGGCCCCGGGCCGATTCCCCGGGAAATTTCCCTCTGGTCAAACGGGCCGCGCCAGGCTATAATACAGATACAAAGGAGGGATTCCCTTGCATTTTTGGAAAATGAACGGCGCCGGAAACGACTTCGTGGTGCTGAACAACCTGGAGGAGCACCTGCCGGCGGACATCCTGCCCCAGGTAGCCCGGACCTTGTGCCAGCGGCACCTGTCCATTGGCGCCGACGGGCTGATGGTGGTGGACGCCCCCACCCAGGGCGGCGACTTCAAGATGCTGTTCTTCAACAGCGACGGCAGCGTGGGCGAGATGTGCGGCAATGGCGCCCGGTGCATCTGCCGGTACGGCTATGAGAACGGCTTGGCCGGCGAGACCCAGACCATCGAGACCACCGCCGGCATCGTCACCGGGGAGCGGATCGACCAGCGACAGTACCGGGTCCGCCTCAACGACCCCACCACCGTGAAGCTGGACTTCCCCGTGGAGGTGGACGGCGTCTCCTATCCCTGCGCCTACGTGGAGCTGGGGAACCCCGGCCTGCCCCACGCGGCGGTGCCCTACGCCAACCTGCGAGACGCCGACGAGAACCAGCTGCGGGAGCTGGGGCGGAAGCTTCGGTGGCACCCGGCGTTCCCCAAGGGGGCCAACGTGAACTTCTACGAGCTGATCGGGCCGGACCACCTCTATGAGCGGACCTTTGAGCGGGGGGTGGAGGACTTCACCTACGCCTGCGGCACCGGCACCGGCTCCGTGGTGGCGGTGCTGACCCTGCTGGGGCAGGTCTCTGGCCGGGGCGCCCGGGTGGACATGACCGGCGGCACCCTGATCATCGACGCGGAGCAGGTCCAGTCCCATATCTCCGCGCTGTACCTCACGGGCCCCACCAACGTGGTGTGCAAGGGCGAGGTGACGGATGAGGAGCTGCGGCTGCCCTGATCATAAAAAGGAAGCCTGCTGTTTTCACAGCAGGCTTCCTTTTTATGGCTTTGATTCCCGCAGGAACTGAATGTATTTGATCAGGTGGGCACACTCCTCGTTACTGAGACGCCCAAACTCGTGCATCAGCGCAGTCTTTTCCGGTCCGTTGCTTTCTCGATCCGCATTGTAGCGCAGGCTTTCTCCCAAAATGTAGTCCATGCTGGCATGATACAGGTTTGCCATACCGACCAAGACCTCTGTGGAACACAGGTCCCTGCCGGTTTCAATGTTGGACACATAGTTGGATGAAATCTCCAAAAGTTCTGCAACTTCCTCCTGCGTCAGGTTTGTAGCCCTGCGTAAATTCTGCAGGCGTCGTCCCATTTCCTTGGTGTCTATCATGACAATACCCCATTTCAGGTATAGTCTATAGGATTTCCATCTTTTCGCGGTTCCTCTGCGAATTTCTCGATAAAATCCAGCAGGGATTTCTCCTGATAGGCCGGCAAGTTCGGAATCCGAATCGTCTTTTGATTCTCCAGGCCGCCCAGGTAATCCAGGGACGTTCCCAATACCCGCGCAAGGCGCCTTGCCACACGCAGCGAGGGCTCCTGCAAATTGGACTCATAGCGATAAATGGTTCCCTTGCTGACTCCCACCTGTCGGGCCACCTGCTCCTGAGACAGCCCCTTCGCCTGCCGCAGCTCCCGCAAACGCAGCCCTAAATCATAGGTATCACGATCCGTGTCCAACATGTACTCACCTCGCTTAATTTAAGATTATCGAAAACGAGTACATGTATACAAATACTTTTTAAATATTTTGTAGTCGTATATGTTGATTTTCAGAAAAAAGTCTACTATTCTATTTTTGAAACCAGAAAAACGGAGGGCTTTCTATGGAATATAACTTTGAACGCAAGATCGACAATCTGGGGCGGGTCGTCCTGCCGGCCGACGGGCTGCGGATGCTCTCCCTGCGGACGGGTGACCGGCTCCAGGTGGACGCGGAGCAGCAGACCCTGATCCTGAAAAAGGAGCGCCCCGCCTGCCTGATCTGCCAGCGGAGCGAACATCTCAAGGTCCTGCCCAACCATACCTGGCTGTGCAAGACCTGCATCTCACGTCTGGCCCAGGAGGAAGCATGAGAGCCTGTCCCGCAACGGGACAGGCTCTCGTTTTCTCTTGGACCGGCCGCTCAATCCAGTAATTGGATTCCAGCGCCCAGCACCCCGTCGCCGATGTAGACGCTGAGGGTGCCGTCGATCTCTCCCGGCCAGAAGTGGTCATAGTGGGGCAGGGCCTCCGCCAGCTTCCGGCGCAGCTGCTCCATCTCCTCCGGCGCGCCGCCGTTGGCCACCGCCAGGTTGTAGCGGCGGTGCCCGGCGCAGCGCTGCACCACCAGCTCCACCAGCTTGTCCATCACCTGGCGGCGTCCGCGCACCTTGGCAATCGACTGCAGCTGTCCGTCGGCGGCAAAGGTCAGGATGGGCTTGATCTGCAGCAGCGCCCCCGCCGTGGCGGTCACCTTGCCGATCCGCCCGCCCTTCTGCAGGTACTCCAGCGTATCCACGGAGAAGAAAGGAAACGTGTTGGCAATCAAACGGGGGGCGCGGCGCTCCGTCAGCTCTTCCCAGTCCATACCGCTGCGGATGTCCTCCGCCAGCTGCAGCACGGTGGCCCCCTGCCCCAGAGAGCCGCTGACCGAATCAAACACCTGCACCGGCAGCAGGCCGCTGCACTCCTCCGCCACCAGGCGCACCAAATTGTAGGTCCCGGACAGCCCGCCGGAGAGCATCACGGCAATCACGCCGTCATATCCCTCCGCCACAATCTGCCGCAGCACCTTTTCGATGGCCTCGCCCGCCGGCAGGGATGTCCGGGGCAGTTCCCCGGCCCGCAGGCGGCGATAGATGTCGGCGTTGGTAATATCCACCCCGTCCGCATACTCTCCGTCCGCGCAGAGAATGCGCAGCGGCACCACAAAGATGTGGTTTTCCTGCGCCATCTGAGGCGATAAGTCCGCACAGGAGTCCGTCAGCAGTGCAATCTTCTGTGGTTGCATAACAGTCTCTCCTAAATCTTCACAAGTTCTGAACATCTTTCCGAAAAGCATTAGAATGATTATCCCACAGAACTGACAAAACTGCAAGAACTATCGGCATGGAATCCCGTGTTTTTTATCGTCTCCCAAAAAGCCGGGGCCCGCGCTTTCCGCGCGGGCCCCGGAAGCGGTGCCGAATTTCTCAGAACAGCGTCATCTGGCTGGTCTCCGCCATGCCGGCGAAAGCCCCCAGGGCCTTGAGCTGCTCGATGTGGGTCTTGGAGAGCTTGCTGCAGCAGGTGGCAAACTCCTCGATGGAGATGAACTGCTTGCCCGCCCGCTTCTCCACCGTGTCCTGGGCCGCCGCCTCGCCCAGGCCATGAACGCTGACAAAGGGCGGCAGCAGGCCGTTCTCCGTCACCAGGAACTTCGTGGCGTCGGAGCGGTAGATGTCGATGGTGTCGAAGTGGAAGCCCCGGAGATAGAACTCGTAGCAGACCTCCAGGGTGGTCAGCAGATTCTGCTCCACCGCCGTGGCGTCCTTGTTGTTCTCGATCTCCCGGATCTTCCGCTTCACCGCGTCCAATCCGGCGCAGCAGTACTCCGCGTCGAAGGCCTTGGCCCGGACGGAGAAGAACGTGGCGTAGAAGGCCAGGGGATGGTGCACCTTGTACCAGGCGATGCGGAAGGCCATCATCACGTAGGCCACCGCGTGGGCCTTGGGGAAGAGGTACCCGATCTTGGCCAGGGAGTCGATGTACCACTGGGGGACGTTGTGCTCCTCCATGGCCTCCACCCAGCCCGGTTCAAAGCCGCCCTTCTTCACCTTGCCCTTTCGGACGGACTCCATGATCTTGAAGCTCATCTTGGGCTCCAGGCCCATTTTGATCAGGTACAGCATGATGTCGTCCCGGCAGCCCACCGTCTCCAGAACGGAGGCGGTGCCGCTGACGATCAGATCCCGGGCATTGCCCAGCCACACGTCCGTGCCGTGGGAGAAGCCGGAGAGCCGCACCAGGGTGTTGAAGTCCTTGGGCTGGGTGTCCATCAGCATCTGCCGGGTGAAGCGGGTGTTGAACTCCGGGATGGCCACGGCGCCGGTGGGGCCCAGGATCTCGTCGTTCTCATACCCCAGCACCTTGCTGGAGGTGAAGATGGACATGGTGTCCGGGTCGTCCAG
>CAJFNE010000103.1:0-4079 GCA_904393855.1 uncultured Oscillibacter sp.
GATCGGCGGCGTCCATGCAATGCCTTCAGGAGATATACTCACTGCCCACACTGTAGTCGGTCCAGGTGCCCAGCTCCGGCCACAGGCAGGAGCAGTCGTTGAACCAGTAGGCCCCCAGGCCGGAGCGCCACTTCTCCGCGTCAAAGGACAGGGCGGGCAGGGAGTAGGCCGCCCCCGCCTGGCCGTCGCTGCCGGTGATGGAGAAGAGGATGCCGTTCTTCCACTCCATGAACTCTGTGCTGCCGTCGCCCAGGGGCTCTCCGGTGATGTAGCCCTGGTCCACCAGCTCCTCGTAGGTGCCGGTGACCACCTGGGCCCCGTGGAGCTCCCCGAACCGCCAGGCGAGGGCCGCCTGCTCGCTCTCCGTGAGGCCGCCGGGGGCCTGGCTCAGGTCCAGACCGAGGACCTCCACGCCGCCGTTCAGCCCGCTGTCCGCGTTCCACAGGTCCTCCAGCACCTGGAGGTACAGTCCGCACAGGTCGTAGTACCCGCCGCCGGGATTCTGCTCCGTGCCCAGGGAGTACGCGGCGATGCCGTAGATCTCCCCCAGCCCGGCGGGGTAGGTCTCCTGAACCAGCCCGTCATAGGTGATGGTGATGGGCATCCCGTCCTCCAGGTGGTTGGCGGAGGCGCTCTCCCCGTCCAGGGTGACGGGGGTGTCCTCCGTGACGCCGATCCGGTAGACCCCGTCGCCGTTCAACTCCGCCAGCAGCAGGTCCCCATCCTCTGCCCCGTCCACGATCCGGCAGGTGAGGGTGGGGTACTCCGGCAGCTCCGTGGTGACGGAACCGTCGTCCGATGTGCCCGGTTCCCCGCCGCCGCACCCCGCCAGCAGCCCCAGGCACAGCCCTGTGCTCAGCAGGATTCGCCAGAATTTCATGCAACCGCCTCCTTGTCTCTTGATATTCATTTAGTCGGCAAACAGAGGCCGTTTGTTCCGCACCGGATGAAATTTCCCTCGCGGGGTTGACGATTTCGAGGGAGATGATATACTCTCTAAAAGATAAGAGATAAAAGATATGAGATAGGAGTTATGGAATCCGCCGCAGGCGGATGTTTTAAATGACTCCGGCGAAGCCGGACACGACAACTCCTATCTCCTCACTGAAAGGGGTGTTTCCGTGTATCTTCCCGAGTCGACGAACGGCTTTGACTGGGTCTGGATCGGGATCGGCTCCCCCTGGGGGCTGCTGGTGATCTGGCTGGTGCTCGTGAATCTGGCGGCGTTTGTCGTGTTTGGATGGGATAAATTCAAGGCAAAATACCGGGAGAAGCACCCCGCCGCCCGGCGGGTGCCGGAGCGGACGCTGTTCCTCCTGGCAATCCTGGGGGGCAGTGTGGGGGCCCTTTTGGGGATGCGGGTGTGGCGCCACAAGACCCTCCACCGCAGCTTTCGGATCGGTATCCCCCTGATCCTGGCGGCGCAGGTTCTGCTGGGGATCGGGCTCTGGCTGTATCTGCGGGGGGCTTGACCCCAGTTTAGAAAGGAAACGTGTGATGGAAATGCTGCAGCGGGAACTCCTTTACGCCGCCTTGGGCACCGGGGCCACGTGCCTGGCAACGGTCCTGGGAGCCGGCATGGTGTTTTTCTTCCGGCGGGATATGTCCCACACCCTCCAGAAAGTGTTCCTGGGCTTTGCCGCCGGCGTGATGACCGCGGCCTCCGTGTGGTCCCTGCTGATCCCCGCCATGGAGATGGCGGAGGAGCAGGGGCAGAACGTGCTGCTGCCGGTGGGCGGCGGCTTCGTGCTGGGGGGCGTCTTTCTGATGCTGCTGGACGGCCTGCTGCCCCACCTGCACATCGGCAGCGAGGTGGCGGAGGGTCTGCCCGCCCACTGGAAGCGCACCACCATGATCGTGCTGGCGGTGACCCTCCACAACATCCCGGAGGGGATGGCGGTGGGCCTGAGCTTCTCCGTGGCGGCCCAGGACACGGCCCCCGGCGCCCTGGCGGGGGCGGTGGCCCTTGCCATCGGCATGGCCCTCCAGAACTTCCCGGAGGGGGCCGCGGTGTCGCTGCCCATGAAGTCCCAGGGGGTCCCGGCGGGGAAGGCCTTCCTCTGCGGGGCGGTCAGCGGCGTGGTGGAGCCGATCTTCGGATTGCTGACAGTCCTGGTGGCCGGCAGCGTGGGGGGCATGATGCCCTGGGTGCTGTCCTTTGCCGCCGGGGCCATGATTTACGTGGTGGTGGAGGAGCTGATCCCCGAGGCTCAGCTGGGGGAGCACTCCCACGCGGGGACCGTCAGCGTCATGGGCGGCTTTTTGGTGATGATGCTGTTAGATGTGCTGCTGGGATGAGGAAAGTCTGTGAGATATGGCGAAATGTCGCTGATTCGCGGACAAAATGCCCCGGGCGCGGTTGACATCCCGCCCAGGGCATGGTATCGTATCCTTAACAATTTCATAACGGCATACGAAGTTTCTAGGGGAACGGCGCAAGCCTGCCGAAGGAGTGAAACTCTCAGGCGCCCGGGTATGGGCGGGGACTAGGAATGGATGTGGCTCTGGAGAGGCCCGGCAACGGGGACCGAAGGTGCAAGGCGGCGCAGCCGCTGAATCTCTCAGGTAAAAGGACAGAGTGGAGAGCGGGGCGCGTCCGCGCGCCCTTTTCGGCTCTCTTCTTCAGAGCGGCAGGTTTGCCGTTCTTATTTTTTGGGAGGAGAACACATGCTACTGGAAGCTGTACAAACCATCAACGCGTATCTATCGGACTATATCCTGGTCTTCCTGCTGATCGGCGTGGGCCTGTGGTACACGATCCGGACCCGCTTTGTCCAGATCCGCTACTTCGGCGAGGGCATGCGGCGGATGTTCGGCAGCATGTCCCTGCGGGGCGGGAAGCATGAGCACGGCATGAGCTCCTTCCAGGCCCTGGCCACCGCCATCGCCGCCCAGGTGGGCACCGGCAACATCGTGGGCTCCGCCGGCGCCATCCTCACCGGTGGTCCGGGGGCCATCTTCTGGATGTGGATCATCGCCTTTTTCGGCATGGCCACCATCTACGCGGAGGCCACCCTGGCCATCCAGACCCGGAAGAAGGGCGGCGACGGCAGCTATCACGGCGGCCCGGTGTACTACATCACTACCGCCTTCCAGGGGGGCTTCGGGAAATTCCTGGCGGGCTTCTTCGCCGTGGCCATCATCCTGGCCCTGGGCTTCATGGGCTGCATGGTACAGTCCAACTCCATCGGCTCCACCTTCGAGACCGCCTTCGGCGTGCCCAGCTGGATCGTGGGCATCGTCCTAGTGGTGATCTGCGGCTTCATCTTCCTGGGCGGCGTCCAGCGGCTGGCCTCCGTTACGGAGAAGCTGGTGCCGATCATGGCGGCCATCTTCCTGCTGGGCGCGGTGGTCGTGCTGCTGCTGCGCATCCAGTACATCCCCGAGACCTTCGCCATGATCTTCCGCTATGCCTTCGAGCCCCAGGCCATCATCGGCGGCGGCTTCGGCGCGGCGCTGAAGACCGCCATCAGCCAGGGTGCCAAGCGGGGCCTGTTTTCCAACGAGGCGGGCATGGGCTCCACCCCCCACGCCCACGCCCAGGCCAACGTGCGGGACCCCCACGAGCAGGGTACCGTGGCCATGGCCAGCGTGTTCATCGACACCTTCGTGGTGCTGACCCTGAACGCACTGGTGATCATCTCCACCCTCTACACGGAAGGCGGCCCCCTGGCGAACGGCTACGTGGGCGACGTCACCAGCCAGCTGGACAGCGCGAACCTGGCCCAGACCGCCTTCGGCACGGTGATGGGCGCGGGAGCCGGCTCCGCCTTCGTGGCGGTGTGCCTGTTCTTCTTCGCCTTCTCCACGATCCTGGGCTGGAACCTCTTCGGCAAACTGAACGTGATCTACCTCTTCGGCAAGAAGGCGACCACGGTGTACACCCTGGTGGCGCTGGTGTTCATCTTCCTGGGCACCGTCACCTCCAACGACCTGGTGTGGGCCCTGACGGACATGTTCAACTTCCTGATGGTCATCCCCAACGCCATCGCCCTCTTCGCCCTGAGCCGGCGGGTGGTAAGCGGCATGCCGGAGAAAAAGCGCTGAGCAATTTTTCATTAGGAATTAGGAGATAGGAG
>CAJFNE010000103.1:4095-10766 GCA_904393855.1 uncultured Oscillibacter sp.
CCTCACTCGATCGCCACCTCTTTCCACGGCACCAGGAATGTGGGAATCCCCTCCGCCGCGGGGGCGATGGCGTACATGGGGAAGAAAAAGGCCAGCCCCTCCTCCGTCAGGTAGTAGTTCTGGGGGTTGAAGCAGCGGCGCAGGGCGTGAGGCCAGTTCTCGTGGTAGCAGGCTATGCCGGCGCGCTCCTGCCGGCGGATCTCCTCCGCCGCCCGGTCCAGCAGGGACCGCTTCCAGCCCCGGCGGCTGGGAAAGAAAGCGGATAGGGGGACTGGGTAGCCGGAGGCCAGGTCCCAGGTGTCCCCCCGGCGGATCAGCAGGGCGGGCCCCGCCGGGGCGGTCTCCCGGGACTGGGTATAGAGGCTCAGAAACCGCGTATCCTGATAGGTGACGTGGTAGGTAAGCTCCGCCCGGCAGGACGGCAGCGGCCCGCTGGCGGCCAGGGCCGCCTGGTACTCCGCCTTCACCTGGGGCAGCAGCCCCTTTTCGCAGTAACGCAGGAAAGCCCGGCACTGGAGCCGGTAGTAACGCCGAAAGCGGCGGGAGCAGGCGTCTGCTGCCGATACTGGCTGAGGCAGAGACACCTCCGCCGTCAGCACCGGGATGTCGTCCACTGTCCAGACCCGCTCTGCTGTCAAGGGCTCCCATGCGATCATACCCCGTCCTCCTTCCACGCAAGACTGTTCCAGCCTATGCGGGAGGACGGGCGCGGGTGCGGCGGGGCTGTCACACACTAAAGCGTAAAAATTTTCTGCCCCGTCCCTCTTTACTCTTACGCAGTACCATGTTAAAATATAGCCGGATGCGGCGGTCCGAAGGGCCGCCGGGCCGAAGGATGCGAGGAGGCTTATGACATGGTCAAAATCGGGAAGAAAGAGATGAACGGACAGCTGTACAAGGCCATCTTGCAGCTGAAGGATGAGCAGGAGTGCTACGATTTTTTTCAGGACCTGTGCACCGTGTCGGAGCTGCGGTCCATGGAGCAGCGGTTTGAGGTGGCCTCCCTGCTGGACGACGGGCTGATCTACAACGACATCCTGGAGCGCACTGGGGCCTCCAGCGCCACCATCAGCCGGGTGAACCGCTCCCTGAGCTACGGCACGGGGGCCTATGAGAAGCTCTTCCAGCGGATCAAGCACAAGGACGCATGAGCCGGTATCAGGCCCTGGCGGGCAGCTATGACGGGCTGATGGCGGACGCGGCCTACCGGCGGCGGGCGGACTTCCTGGAGCGGCGCTTCCGCAAGAGCCCCATCCCCGTCCGCACGGTGCTGGACCTGGGCTGCGGCACCGGGACCATCGCCTGCCTCCTGGCGGAGCGGGGGTATCAGGTGATCGCCGTGGACGGGTCCCAGGAGATGCTGACGGAGGCGGCGAACAAGGCGGCGGAGCTGGAGCATCCGCCGCTGCTGCTGTGCCAGCGGATGCAGAGGCTCCGGCTGCTGGAGCCGGTGGACGCGGCGGTGTCCACCCTGGACTCCCTGAACTACCTGACCACGGAGCGGGCGTTGGGGGAGACCCTGCGGCGGGTGTTCCGCTGGCTGAAGCCCGGCGGGCAGTTCTGGTTCGACGTGAACACCCCCCATAAGCTGCGGCGGATGGATGGACAAGTTTATCTGGACGAGACGGAGGAGAGCTTTTGCGCCTGGCGGACGTTCTTCTCCGAGCGGACCCAGGTGTGCACCTACCAGGTGGATCTGTTCCGCCTGCGGCCCGACGGCGCCTGGGAGCGGACCTTTGAGGAGCACCGGGAGCGGGCCTGGACGGAGGAGCAGCTGCGGCGTCTCCTGGCGGAGGCGGGCTTTTCCAACGTCGCGTTTATCGGGGACCTGACACTGCGCCCGCCCCAGGCGGACGAGGACCGCTGGATCGTCCGGGCGGAGAAGAAATGAGGAGAACAGTATGAGCGATCAATTGGTGCGGGCCATCAGCCGGGATGGCCTGGTAAAGGCGGCGGCGGTGTCCACCCGGGGATTGACAGAGCGGGCCCGGCAGATCCACAGGACCACGCCGGTGGCCACGGCGGCCCTGGGCCGAGCCCTGGCGGCGTGCTCCATGATGGGCAACGCCCTGAAAGACAGCGGCGCCAGTGTGACGCTGCAGATCAAGGGCGGCGGGCCCCTGGGCACGGTGCTGGCGGTGTCTGACAACCAGGGCAACGTCCGGGGCACCGTGGACAACCCCGCTGTGGACCTGCCCCTGCGGGCGGACGGCAAGCTGGACGTGGGCGCCGCCGTGGGCTGCGACGGTACCTTGACCATTATCCAGGACCTGAACATGAAGGAGCCCTACACCGGCAGCGTGGGCCTTCTGAGCGGCGAGATCGCCGAGGACATCGCGGCTTATTACGTGGAGTCGGAGCAGATCCCCACCGCCTGCGGCCTGGGGGTCCTGGTGGACCGGGACCAGAGCGTGCTGGCGGCGGGCGGCTACATGATCCAGCTGCTGCCGGGAGCCGGGGAGGACGTGATTTCCAAGGTGGAGGGCGGCGTGCTGGCGGCGGGGCCGGTGACCACGCTGCTGCGGGAGGACCCGGACCCGGTGTCCCTGCTGCGGCGGGTGATGCCGGACTTCGACCTGGAGATCCTGGAGGTCAGCCCTGTCGAGTACCGCTGCACCTGCAGCCGGGACCGGATGGAGCGGGCCCTGATCAGCCTGGGACCGGAGGAGCTTCAGAGCCTGATCGACGAGCAGGGGCAGGCGGACCTGACCTGCCGCTTCTGCGACAACGTGCAGCATTTCACCCGGCAGGACCTGGAGGACCTGCTGGCCTGGACCCGGAGGAGGCCCCAGAGCTCTGAATAGAGAAAGCAACCGGCGGGAACGGAGAATCCGTTCCCGCCGGTTTGACGTTATGTGCGCTGCCGGAAGAAGTGGAAGTCACAGCAGTCCCCGCCGGTGCCCAGCGTGCCGCTCCGCTGGAACCGGATGCGGGGCAGCAGGCCGGAGAAGGCAATGTTGTCATTCTCGCAGTAGACGCGGCACAGCTCGGGGCAGCCATGGGCGCGGACCTTGTCCCAGTAAACGCAGCGCCGCAGGTTGAAGTGAATTTCCCGGCTGTCGCAGCGCACCCATTGGGTCTCCCAGCCCGCATCCGGGAAGTTCTTCAGCATATAGGACTTGACGAAGAGCCGGTAGATGCTGTAGGCAAATGGAAGCCGGGCCAGCTTGGCCATGTCCGACCGCTTGGCCTGGGCCGCCCGGCGGGAGGCGGCGCTGACGTGGGCCAGCGCCGTCTCCTGGTCCTGTCCGACCGCCCGCAGCGCCTGGTAATATGCCAGGGGCGGGTAGAGCTTGCGCTGGAAGTGATCCCGCAGCACGGGGCCTGCGTCCGGCATCTCCCGCAGCAGCGCCTGGTAGCGGTCCTCCGCCGCCTGGAAGATGGCGCCGCCTGCCTGCGCGCCGAAGGTCTGCGCGCACAGCTCCTCCAGAAAGGGAAACGTCGTCTCAAGGATCGTCATGCTGGTTTTCCTCCGCGATTTTCTGAAAGACGTTCTGGGCGTGCTGGGCCAGCACATCCGCCTTGGTGACAGCGATCCCCCATTTTTCGTCCCCCAGGACGATCAGGGTGTCCCCGGCCCGGATCTGGAAGACCTCCCGGGCCTCCTTGGGAATGATGATCTGTCCCCGCTCGCCCACTTTCACGGTTCCGAAAATATAGTGCCCTTTTGGAATCTGCATGGTCTGCCTCCGGAATTCATATTAGTATGGAATTCATACTAATATGAATTATAGGAAGAGAGGGGCGCGCTGTCAAGGAAAATCTCCGCGCGTCCCCGCCGGTCAATGGCCCGATGCGGGTGTCCAGGGTGCCTCTGGGACCGGACTGCGGGAGAGGAATCATCACCCGAAAACACGGCAGCGGGGACTGACGAAAGTCAGTCCCCGCTGTCGGTGTCCGCGGCCGGCGGCCCGGCGGCCGCTGGCGCGTGGTCCTCCGGCGAGAGGATCAGCTCGCAGACGCAGTTCTCAAATTGTTCCCCCAGGGCCTGGTTCAGCTGCCGGGAGGCGGTCCGCAGATCCGCCAGGGACAGTGTCTCCCCCGGGATCGTGAAGTACACGGAGACCCACAGGAACCGCCCCGTGCGGATGACGTCGTGGAAGATCGGGGTGAAGCCGTAGGGGGCCAGGACCTGGCTGGAGATCTGCTTCACTGCGTCCCGAGTCTCCTCACTGGGGGAGAATAGGAAGATCCCTTTCAGGGCCCGCCACAGGGTACGGACGGTCTCCGGCAGCGTGAGCAGGGAGATGGCCACCGCCACCAGGGGGTCGAAGTAGGGCACCAGGAACCCCAGTGCCGTCCCCTCCAGAAAGGAGGAGCCGAAGAAGGCGGCGGACATGCCCAGGCTGTACAGGGTGTCTACTTTCCAACCCAGAATCTCCGCGTCCACCAGGGGGGAGGACAGAGCCCGGTTGCGCCGCCGCATGAGGGTGTAGATCCCCACGCTCAGCGCCCCCAGAACCGCCTGGAACAGCGCCACCTGCCGCAGATCCACCTGATTGCCCCCGGAGAGGGCGTTCCGAATGATGTCCGCGGAGAGGCCAAAGGTGACGGAGAGCATCATGAAGCCCTTGATGACCAGGATGATGGACTCCAGCTGAGAGAAGCCGTAGGGGTGCTTTTCCGAGATCGGCTGGTAGAGGAGCGGGACCAGAAACAGGATAAAGCCGATGAAGATCAGCTCCGAGGCGTCGTACACCGCGTCCATCAGCGCGGACTGGGAGCCGTTGAAGATGGAGAAGACAAACTCCGCTGCGGCGAAGAGCAGCCCGGCATAGAAAGACACCCAGAGGACCTGTTTTTCCCGTTTTTCCGCGATGGTCATACAGCCTTCCCCCTGCCTTTCTTTATGTGGAATGACTTGTTTTCGCCGGGATGCCGTCAGGGGGAGGTTCCGCTGTCCCGCTGCCGGACCAGCTCGATGGCCTCCTTGCCGGAGAGGTGCTCCACCGTCATCTCCAGCATGCACAGGGGACCCCACTCCCGGTCGATGGCGGCGTTCCGGCCCTCCGCCGTGTCCCCCGGGAAGTACTTCACCGCCAGCTTCCCGATGGCGGCCCGCTTCTCCCCGGCGTCCTCCAGGATCCGCACAGTGCCAAAGGCAATGACGCTGCGGAAGTAGGTGGTGTACTCCTCCGGCACCACCTGGTCCTGGTCGATGACGCAGAAAGAGGCCCTGGGACTGCGCCGGATGGCGTCCAGCTTGTGGCCCGCATTGGCGGAGTGGAAGTAGAGCCGCTCCCCGTCATATACATAGCTGAGGGGCACCGCATAGGGGTATCCGCCGTCCCCGGCCAGGGCCAGCACCCCGGAGGTCCCCCGGTCCAGGATGGCAGCGCAGGCCTCCGGGGACAGGGCCTGCCGCTTTCTGCGCAGTTCTCGGAACATCTGCCATCGTTCCCTTTCCAAAAGGATGTCCGCCGATTCCACAGACTGGGCGGAGCGGGCCTCCGCCCGGCGGCAAATTCGCTCCCATGATAGCAGTTTCCCCGGGGGGAAGTCAAGGGCCGGGGCAGAAAACCGTTGGAAAACCACCGCCGCTGTGGTAAGATGGTGTCGCCGGCGCGGAGGCGGCGGACAGGGAGGAGGGGATTTTGTGATTCGGCCCATGGAGACAGCGGATCTGGACGCCGTGATGGAAATCTGGCTGGAGGCCAATCTGGAGGCCCATCATTTCATTCCCGCCCGGTATTGGCGGGAGCGCCTGGACGGAGTGCGGGAGCAGCTGCCCCGGGCGGAGGTCCATGTCTGGGAGGAAAACGGGGCAGTCCAGGGGTTTCTGGGCCTCCAGGGGGAGTACCTGGCGGGTATCTTTGTCCGGCGGGAGGCACGGTCCCGGGGCATCGGCCGGCGGCTGCTGGATGCGGCGAAGGAATGCCGGAGCCGGCTGGTCCTGCACGTCTATGGGCGGAATCTGCGAGCGATGGCCTTCTACCTGCGGGAGGGCTTCCGCTGCGTGGCCGCGGGTTCGGACCCGGACACCGAGGAGCGGGAGTGGGAGATGGCGTGGCGCTGAGAGGCCAGCAGAAAAAAATCAAATTTTTTGAAAATTTGGGTTGACAGGAGGGGTCCTCTTGCGTATAATAATCTTTGCCGTCTGGCAAGACGCGCAGCCGGCAGATGCCGGTCGCACGGCGGTTTGCCGGCGCGGCGACAGGGGAGCATAGCTCAGCTGGTTAGAGCACCTGCCTTACAAGCAGGGGGTCACTGGTTCGAGTCCAGTTGTTCCCACCAAGACGCATATGGCCCGGTAGTTCAGTTGGTTAGAACGCTAGCCTGTCACGCTAGAGGTCGACGGTTCGAGCCCGTTCCGGGTCGCCATTACCACGGGGCAATCGCTCTGTGGGTTTGCCCAGATAGCTCAGTTGGTAGAGCAGTGGACTGAAAATCCACGTGTCGCTGGTTCGATTCCGGCTCTGGGCACCATCCGCGGGCATAGCTCATCTGGTAGAGCGCCACCTTGCCAAGGTGGAGGTAGCGAGTTCGAGCCTCGTTGCCCGCTCCAGATGCAATGCCCACACGAATGTGTGGGCATTGCAATTTCAAAAAAGGGTGGACTTTTTCCGAAAGTCTGCATATAATAGAGGTAGAGACGGTGACATAGCCAAGTGGTAAGGCAAGAGTCTGCAAAACTCTCATTCCCCGGTTCAAATCCGGGTGTCACCTCCAGA
>CAJFNE010000104.1 GCA_904393855.1 uncultured Oscillibacter sp.
CAGCTGGTTCAGCCGGTCCACGCGGGTGCGCATGGTCTTGAAGTTGGTCATCATGCCGCCCAGCCACCGGGCGTTCACATAGAACTGGCCGCAGCGGGTCGCCTCCTCGCGGATGGCCTCCTGAGCCTGCTTCTTGGTTCCCACGAACAGCAGGGACTGGCCGCTCTCAGCCAGCTGACGGACGAAGTTGTAGGCCTCCTCCAGCTTGCGGACGGTCTTCTGCAGGTCCACGATATAGATGCCGTTGCGCTCCGTGTAGATATAGGGAGCCATCTTGGGGTTCCAGCGACGGGTCTGGTGACCAAAGTGGACGCCTGCCTCCAGCAGGGACTTCATGGAAACGATGCTAGAATTTGCCATAGTTGTGTGTTCCTCCAAATTCAAATTTAGTTTGACCTCCGGCGGCTTCATCCCTCCCGCCAACCTCTCCCCGTGGGGCGGGGCACAGACGGAAAGTCGACGCGCCGTGCGGAATGCTGAAATATAGTACCATAACCTCCCCAATAATGCAAGTATTTTTTCCCATAAACCGCGTAAAATTCCGGTATGTCTCTGCATTTGTTCGTTTTTTGCCAGCAGGTTCCCTTTTGTAGTTGTACTGCGCCGGCCTATCTGCTATAATGACTGCAATCCGATTTCCAGTTCATATCAAACACAACAGCGGATCAGAAAGGAGCACATAGATGGACACGGAAAAGCAGAAAGCGTCCCCGGGCGGCACGGCTCCCGCCCCGCAGGCACCGCCGATCCTGACGCCGGAGGATGTGGAGGCCATGGAGGCCATGACCGACGGCGCCTCCGGCTATTTCTATCAGATGCTGGATTACATCGAGGAGCGCGTCCGGGAGGGTGTGCGCCAGGGCCGCTTCACCGTGGAACAGGCCCACGGGGATCTGGACACCGCCCTCTGGTATGCCTACGCCTGCAACAATATCGGAGAATACGAGTACTACTATCGGGCCGCCCAGTGGATGGCCGATTCCGAGGCCGCGGCCCGGGAGCAGCGCAGCGGCATCTGGTTCTACCGCTACGGCTGCGCCCTGATGTACTGCGGCCGGCTGGAGGAAGCCCGCCGGTACGCGGAGGAGGGCGTGGCCCTGGACCCGGACTACGTCTGGGGCTGGCTGGAGGTCGGCAAACTCCGCTCCCACTTCGGCGACCGGGAGGGCGCCCTGGAGGCGGTGCGACGGGGGCTGGAGCTGGAGCCCGGGGACTATGAGTTCCTCACCCTCCGCCGGGAGATCCAGGAGGGCCGCACCCTGGAGGAGATGGAGTTCCACTGGATCGATCCGGACTGCGACCAGGCTCTGCAGGACGGAGAGGACGAGAGCGCAGAGGAGAAGCGGCAGTCCATCGCCTGCATCTGCTGCGACCAGGAGAATCTGGAAGCGATTCAGGCCGCTCTGTCCCCCACGGAGTGGGAGGCCGACGCCCCCTATTGCACCTTTACCATCCCCTACCAGGGCCGGACGCTGACGGGCCGGTTTTTCCTGAACGAGGCGGCGGTCTCCAAGCTGCCGCTCCTCTGGGTACAGGAGCTGGTGCGGCGGCTGCCGGAGTTGGAGCGCCGGGGCCGGACCTTCCTGTCCGCCCAGGCGGGGGTGAGCACAGAGGGGCTGGCTTTCCAATGGTTTGCCGTCCAGCCGGACCGGGGGCTGCGGCTGAGCTTTCAGCAGGACAATACCCAGCAGTTGGTGTACTTCCGCCCGGACTTCTCCCTGCAGGAGGCGGACAGCCAACCCGCCCTGCAGCGGCCCACCGGCGGCAGCTTCCTGGCCTTCGTCCTGCTGGAGATGCCCGGGTGGGACGAGGAGAAGTTCCGCCGGGACCTGCTGGAGGACTGGGGCATCCCCTGCCTGACGGAGGTCCAGTCCGGCGAAAACGGCGGCAGCACCCTGGTGTTCGAGGTGGATGGCATGCTGGCGGCGGTAAGCCTGTACCCTTTCCCGGTCCCCCGCGGGGAGGCGGAGGAAAACGCGGCCCACAACTACCTCTGGTCGGAGGCGGAGGAGACGACCGCCCGGCATCAGGCGCAGCTGCTGGCGGCGGTCTCCGCCCGGGAACAGGATCCCCGGGATGCCGGCGCGCTGGAGATCAAGCTGGTGCGCACCCTCTGCCGTCAGGCAGGCGTGCTGGGCATCTATGCCAACGGCACGGTCTATCAGCCGGAATTCTATGAGGAGGCCGCAGCGGCCATGGAGGAAGAGGACCTGCCGCTGTTGAATCTGGTGTGGCTGGGTCTCTACCGCCGGGAGGGCGGTCTTTGCGGCTATACCGACGGCCTGCGGTCCTTCGGCAAGGATGAGATCGAGGTGCTGGACACCCCGGCGGAGCCAGGGGAGCTGCGAAGCTTCCTATTTGACCTGACAAGCTATGTGGTGACAGAGGACGCCACCTTCCATGACGGGGAGACCCTGGGCTTCGACGCGGATCAGCGGCTACCCATCACCCGCAGCGCCGGCGTCTGGCACGACGGCATGACGGTAAAAATCGGATATCCCCAGAAGCCGTGATGGCTTCAGGACAGGGCGGAAACATCAGAACGGGGCCCGGCGGCACATAAGCCGCCGGGCCTTCTTTCAGTACCGCTTCCGCCGCTTCCGGTCCAGCGCCGGGTCCCGGCGGGGAAAGGGCTTGTCAATGAGGATGATGTCGTCCCCGATCCGCTGGATGCACTCCCAGGGGATATAGAATTCCTCCCCCCTGCCGAACAAGCCGAAAAACCGGCAGGGGCCGTAGACCACAATGGCCACCACCTGGCCCTCCGGCACCCGGATGTCCACGTCCGCCACATAGCCCAGGCGGCAGCCGTCGCAGATGTTGATGACCTCTTTTCGCCGCAAGTCCTGGATTCTGCACTGCATCCCGCACCCCTCCTTGGGACCAGGGTATGCCTCGGGCGAGATGTCCTATGCCAGGGACAGCGCGTCCCGCCGCCGATGCGGCGGCATCCGTTTGTCCTTTTCTCTTCCAGAAAAGGACAAATGCGACAAAAGCTCCCAGTATAGGAAAATCTGGCGGCGGCCATACTGACCTCAGTGAACTTTTGTACGGTCAGGGGGCGGCTTCCATGCAGGGAAAAGTCGAAATCGCAGGCGTCAACACCGCAAAGCTGAAGGTGCTGAAAAACGACGAGACCATGGAGCTGCTGCGCAAAACCAAGGAGGGGGACCAGGAGGCCCGCCGGACGTTGATCGAGGGCAATCTGCGGCTGGTGCTCTCCGTGATCCAGCGGTTTGCCGGCCGGGGCGAGAGCGCCGACGACCTGTTCCAGGTGGGCTGCGTGGGCCTGATCAAGGCCATCGACAACTTCGACATTACCCAGCCGGTACGTTTTTCCACCTACGGTGTTCCCATGATCATCGGGGAGATCCGCCGCTACCTCCGGGACAACAGCGCCATCCGGGTCTCCCGCTCCATGCGGGACACCGCCTACAAGGTGCTGCAGGTCCGGGACCGGCTCCTGGCCGAAAGTCAGCGGGAGCCCACCGTGGAGCAGATCGCCCGGGAGCTGGGTATCCCCCGGGAGGACGTGGTCTTTTCCATGGACGCCATCGTGGACCCGGTGTCCCTCTACGAGCCGGTGTACTCCGACGGGGGCGACACCACCTGCGTCATGGACCAGATCGGCGACACCCGGAACACGGATGAGAACTGGACGGACCGCATCGCCCTGAAGGACGCCCTGGCCCATCTGGACGAGCGGGAGCGGCGCATCCTGTCCCTGCGGTTCTACGAGGGCAAGACCCAGATGGAGGTCAGCGCCGAGGTGGGGATCTCCCAGGCCCAGGTAAGCCGGCTGGAGAAGGGCGCTATCAACACCATCAAAAAGAATATCTAGCAGCATGCGGGTGGGGCCGGATTTTCGGCCCCACCCGCATGCTCATGTCTCAGCCGTATCCGAAGCCGTGTCCTCCGTTGTCTCCAGAGGCGCGATCCCTGTGAAGAAGTTTCCGCCCTCCGTCAGTGGGAAGGTCTCCGAGAGCTCCGCCGCGCTCTGGGTGCCGTCCTCCGGACGGCCGCCTGCGGGCGGTTCCTCCCCCTCTGGCCGTTCCGGCACATCGGGTGGTGGCTCCTCCCCGGCGAGAGGCTCCTCCCCCTCCGGCACTTCCCCGCCGGATGGGGGCTCCGCGCCCTCCGGAAGCTCCGGCGCATCGGCCGGGGCTTCCCCGTCCGCGGGCGGCGCGCCTCCGCCGGGCTGTCCGCCGCCCATGGCACCGGGACCGCCCATGCCCTCCGAGGCGCTGCCGGCCAGCTGGGTATCCCCCTGCCACAGCGTGTAATCCCCTGCCGTCAGGTCCGGAGAGGACACCACCAGGTAGGTGAAGTCGTTGGCCGGTGTCCAGGTGCCCACGGTCTCGCCGTCGGCGTTTTGCAGGGTGTAGGTCTCCCCGCCGGTCTGCCGCGAGGCGAAAGAGAAGACCACATAGGTCTGATCCCCGCCGTCGATGGGGTCGTACATGTTGCCGGAGGCCATCACTGTGCCGCCGTTGATGGTGATGCCCGTGCTGGCGTCAATGCCCGCGTCCCCGCTGGTGGAACAGGCCGCCGCGGTGACGGTGCCGCCGTTGATCACCAGATAGCCGTTGGAGTCGATCCCATCGCCCTCGCCGGTTTCGCCGGTGACCTGGATGTTCAGGGTTCCGCCGTTGATGGTGGTGACGGACACATTGTCCTCATTGGTGTTGATGCCGTCGTTGCCGGAGGTGATATTGATGTTGCCGCCATGGATGGTGAGGTGCAGCTCCGTGTCCAGGCCCTCGTTGTCGGCGGTGATGTTCAGCACACCGGTGCCCTCCTCGCCGCCGTCCACGTTCATGCTCATCTTGGAGTAGAAAGCTCCGTCGTACTTGTGGAGCTTTTCCTCCTCCACCACCTCGGTGCCGTCCTCGCTGAGCACCACGGTATCCGGGTCATAGATCCGAGCCACGTAGGAGCCGGTGACATGATTGGTGGTGCCGTCGGCAATGATCACGTTGGCCCCGGCGGCGGTGGTGTCCACCGTCTCCGTGGCGGTGTCCTCATCGGTGGAGCCACATTCATAGACGTTGTAGAAGATCACGGCGGGGGCCACGGTGCAGGTGATGTCCACACCGTTCAAAATCAGCGTTACCACCGCCTCTGGGTCCTCCTCCGCGTCCTCGCCCAGGTCCACGGCAATCTGGCCGGCGGACAAGGTACCGTCCAGCATGTAGGTGCCCGGCTGGGTGATGTGGACCACCGTGTGGGCGTCCGCCTCCGCCCGGGTGTGGGCGTCCGCCTCTGTTCCCTCCCCGTAGGTGAAGTCGTGCCCATCCTCGTAATAAACGATGTCGTGGGCCGTGTAGACGGCGGCGGTCTCCTCCGTGGAGATGGCCTCCCCGTCCACGGTGATGCCCGCGTCATCCAGGTGAATCTCCGTGCCTGTGTCGGTGTCCTCCTGAGTTTCGGCGCAGCCAGACAGCAGGCCCACTGGAAGCGTCAGCGCCAGCAGCCATGCAATCGCTTTTCTCATGAAATACCTCCCATTTCCGGTTTGGATGTGTTTCAGTATAGCTGGAATTCCTGAAATCACTCTGAAAAAACGGTTCATTGCCTGAAATCCGGTGTCTTCACCCCGTGCCGTTGACGAAAGCGGGGAAAAAGCGTACAATGACGCTAATTGGAAAAAGGAGCTGAATCCATGGATTTTCAAAAAATGATCCAATACCGCAACGAGCGGAACCTGTTCACCAAAAAGCTGGGCATCGTCCTGGAGGAACTCGGCCCCGGCTATGCCCGGGTGACAAAAACCGTAGAGGCGGAGGATGCCAACCCCATCGGCGTTCCCCACGGCGGACTGTACTTCACCATGGCGGACAATGCCTGCGGCTCCGCCATGGCCTCCCATGGATACGCGGCGGTGACGCTGAACGCCTCCTACCAGTTCTTCCGCAGCGCCCGGGTGGGAGACCACCTGATTGCCGAGGCTCAGGAGGTCAAGTATGGAAAGACCGTGTGCGTCTATGAGGCCCGCGTTACCAAGCAGGACGGCACACTGCTGGGCGTTGGGACCTTTACCTTCTTCCAGCTGGGACAGAAGCTAGAGGTGTGAGGAAACTTGCTGTTCGGCGTGAAAAAGCCGAGTGCATCGAGAATCAGGAGGAGAATTTCGTTGCAGAGATCGCCTCATGGCAGAGAGGAGGATTCTGAGATGGAAATATCCACAAGCCAGGGCCTGCCGGCCCTGCCGAACCCCTATATGGAGAGCCTGGGCGTGGTCTGGGAGGAGGCGCGGCCGGACTACGCCCGCCTCTCCAAAACCGTGGAAATGGAGGACCTCGACGCCTCCGGCCTGGTCCACGACGGGCTGTATTTCTCCCTGGCAGACGAGGTCTGCGGCTCTATTCTGGATGCCCGGGAGGTGCCGTCCGTGACGATCAATTCCAGCTGCCACTTCCTCCAGGGTGCTCAGGCAGGAGACCGTCTCATTGCCGAGGCCCGGGAGGTCAAGCGCGGGAAAACCGTATGCGTCTACGAGGCCTGGATCACCAATCAGGCGGGCACCCTGCTGGGGATCGGGACGTTCACCATGTATCTGCTCACCTGACAGACC